>CAYUGW010000061.1:0-12144 GCA_964444245.1 uncultured Blastocatellaceae bacterium
CAAAAGGACGAAAAAACCGGGACGGTTATAACTTTGCCGATCAGTGAAGCAAAAAACAAATTGCTGCAACAGGCGGCAACGCAAAAAATCGAAGGCGAACAAAATAAATTGGAACAATCGCGGATGATGATTTCCGATTCGAGCGCGGGAAGGACGGCGACGGTTACAGTCAGATAAATTCTTTTAGATTGAAATTTGTTTTTGAGGTAAAAAATGAAAAAAAGTTCAGACATTTCAGCGGTTTTGAAACTGACACTTTTGCTGACGGTTTGCATTTTGACAATGCAGATAAATCTTTCGGCGCAAAAAACGGAGCATTATAATTCTCCGCTTTATTCGCCGCGAACATACGACCCGAATCAGACGGGCGTGAGCAACGGGATGCCGCCGGCTCTGGAAAAGGTCGGGATCGAACAAAAATTGAATGAACAATTGCCGCTCGATGCCGAATTTAAGAACGAAAACGGCGAAACGGTAAAATTGGGCAGTTATTTTAATAATAAGAAACCGGTTATATTAGCACTCGTTTATTTTGAATGTCCGATGCTCTGCAACGAGGTTTTAAACGGTTTGACCGGCTCGCTCAAAGGCATTTCCTTTGATGCGGGAACGGATTTCGATGTCGTGGCGATCAGCTTCGATGCGCGTGAAAACGACAAGCCGGATTTAACAAAGAATAAAAAGGAAGGCTATCTGAAGCGTTACGGACGCGACGGCGCGGAAAACGGTTTTCATTTTCTGACCGGAACGCAGAGCGAGATCGACAAAATAACGAACGGTGTCGGATTTAATTACGTGTACGACGAACAAACAGAGCAGTTTGCCCACGCGGGCGGAGTGATCGTCACAACGCCGGACGGAAAAATTTCGAGATATTTTTACGGCATCGATTATTCGCCGAAGGATTTGAAGTTCGGTTTGATGGAATCGGCGGAAGGCAGGATCGGAAACCCGGTCGAACAACTTTATCTGTATTGTTTTCATTATGATCCGGCGACCGGAAAATACGGTTTGATGATTTTGAATGTGATGCGTCTGGCGGCGATTGCAACTCTGCTCGGTATCGCCGGAATGCTGTTCGGTTTTTGGCGGTACGGCAAAAGAAAGAAGTTGGTTAACGACTGATTGTAAATGGTTAATTAAAAATATATTTATCCGGCGATAAATACACAATGATTAACGATTAACGAATAACGATTAACGAATAACGAACAATGATGATTATGCAACAAAATTCGTGGATTCCATTATTTCCCGAGCAAGCATCGAGTTTTGCCTGGCAAGTGGATTATTTATATTTTTATCTCGTTGCCATTAGCGTGTTTTTCACAGTCGGCATTGTGGCGGCGGTTTTGTTCTTTGTCATTAAATACCGCGAAAAAGAACCTTTTGCCACGCCGAAGGAAATTCACGGTTCGATTGCGCTGGAAACCGTCTGGTCTATCATTCCGTTTGTCATCTCGATGACGATTTTTCTCGGCGGCGCGATTGTTTATTACGAACAATATCGTCCGCCTGATGATGCGATGGAGATTTATGTCGTCGGAAAACAATGGATGTGGAAGATTCAGCACACGACCGGGCAGAGCGAAATCAACGAACTGCACGTTCCGGTCGGTCGCAACATCAAATTGACGATGACGACCGAAGACGTTCTGCACGATTTTTTCGTTCCGGCTTTCAGAACGAAAATAGACGTTGTGCCGGGACGCTATACGACGCTCTGGTTTCGCCCGACCAAACCCGGCAAATATCGTCTTTACTGCGCGGAATACTGCGGTTTGAACCATTCGGGAATGGGCGGTTGGGTTTATGTTATGGAACAGCGCGATTTCGATAATTGGCTGTCGGGAAGTGTTTCGGGACAAACTCCGGTCGAAGCCGGCAGGGATTTGTTTGAAAACAAACTCGGCTGCGCTTCCTGCCATCAAGGCGGGCAAGGACAGCGCGGCGCGGTTCTCGAAGGAATTTTCGGTAAAGATGTAAAACTGACGAACGGGCAAACCGTGCCGCGAGATGAAGAATATATCCGCAATTCGATCTTGAATCCGGGCGGTCAGATCGTCGAAGGCTATCAGCCGATTATGCCGACCTTCAAAGGTCAGGTTACGGAAGAACAGCTTGTTCAGATTGTCGCTTATATCAAATCTTTAAGCGGAGTTACGGGAACGACGACAACGCCGGGAGGTTCGATGACGACTCCGGCAAATACGGCACCGGCAAATACCGCCGCACCGAAACCTCCGGCTGGCAATCCGAATGCTCCGGCAAATACGAGCGAACCGACTAACCAACAATAAGGTGGAAATTAAGTTTTTATGCAAAACGTAGATGCACTAAATAATAATATTAAAGAAGAACCGCCGGTTAATTATTTAACCAACGGTTTTACTATAAGTTCATGGCTTTTGACAAAAGATCATAAGCGCATTGCGATTATGTATCTCTTGAGCATTTCCGTCTTTTTTATGTTAGGCGGTTTGTATGCGGCGGCAATTCGCATCGAATTGCTGACTCCGGCGAGCGATCTGCTCGAATCGGGTACATATAACAAGGTGTTCACGCAGCACGGCGTGATAATGATCTTTTTGTTTCTGATTCCGTCAATTCCGGCGATGTTGGGAAATTTTTTGATTCCGATTATGATCGGCGCAAAAGATCTGGCGTTTCCGCGGGTTAATCTGATCAGTTTATACATTTACTGGATTGCCGGAGCGTTGATTATGCTCGGTTTGCTTCAGGGCGGCGTTGATACGGGCTGGACTTTTTACACGCCGTATTCGACGACGTTTTCCAACAGTTATGTGATGCTGGTCGGTTTGGGAGTTTTCGTCAACGGATTTTCGTCAATTCTGACCGGACTTAATTTTATCGTTTCGATACATACGATGCGCGCGCCGGGAATGACCTGGTTCAGATTGCCGCTCTTTGTCTGGGCGCATTACGCGACGTCGCTCGTGATGATCTTGGGAACGCCCGTGATTGCGATTACGGTTTTACTGCTTGCTTTGGAACGTCTGGTCGGCATCGGAATTTTCGATCCGGCAATCGGCGGCGATCCGATTCTTTTTCAGCATCTTTTCTGGTTTTATTCGCATCCGGCGGTTTATATTATGATTTTGCCCGGAATGGGCGTTATCTCGGAATTGATCTCCAATTTCTCGCGTAAAAAGATTTTCGGTTACGAATTTATCGCGTTTTCTTCGATTGCGATTGCCGTTTTCGGTTTTCTCGTCTGGGGACATCATATGTTCGTTTCGGGGCAATCGATCTACGCGGGTTTGGTTTTCTCGTTCCTGACGATGGTTGTTGCCGTTCCTTCGGCGATCAAAGTATTTAACTGGTCGGCAACGCTGTATCAAGGTTCGATTTCATATGATACGCCGATGCTTTACGGTTTGTTTTTCATCGGTTTGTTCCTGATCGGCGGTTTGACGGGACTCTTTTTGGGGTCGATCGGTTTGACGGTTCATTTAACCGAAACATATTTTATCGTCGCGCATTTCCATTACGTTATGGTCGGCGGACAGGTTTTGGCTTACCTTGGCGGAATTCATTACTGGTGGTCGAAGATGACCGGAAAAATGTATTCGGAATTTTGGGGCAAAATCTCGGCGATGCTCGTTTTTGTCGGGTTTAACCTGACATTTTTCCCGCAATTTATTCTGGGATATATGGGAATGCCCCGTAGATATGCTTCTTACCCGGAAGAATTTCAGGTTTTGAATATTTTCTCGACCGCCGGTGCTTCGATTTTGGGAATCGGTTTAACTTTGCCGGTCGTTTATCTGACCTATTCATTCTTTTTCGGTGAAAAAGCCTCCGCGAATCCGTGGATGCATCCCGGTCTCGAATGGCGCACGCCTTCGCCGCCGCCGACCGAAAATTTCGACAAAACGCCGATTGTTACCTGGGAAGCATACGATTTCAGCGAAGAAAACGGCTTGGATATAGAAGAAGCGAAAAGAAGGGAAATTGCTTCCCGGACGTTTTAATTTGAGCAGTTAATAAACAAAATAAATTGTAAATGATTAGGTCTTTGATTATCGGTGAAAAAGTTTAAAAGTGAAAAGGTGAAAAAGTTTTTGATATTTCCGGCATATATTTTCTTGGAATAATAAATATAATTTACCGGAAAAGGCTTGTAAATCGGTGCAAAATAAACTTTTTCACTTTTTCACGCTTTCACTTTTTAACTATTTCTAAAAATTCGACCTAATCAGTTACCAAAAATCTAAATTGGGATTTGAATAAAAAGATGGCGAATCACGCAGCAGACACACACGACGAACATTATCATCCGCCCGGACTTCAGCATCAGTTCGACGATATGAAGCAGCAGATGGATTCCGTAACAATCGGGATGTGGGTATTTCTCGTCCAGGAAATTATGTTCTTCGGCGGACTTTTTACGGTTTATCTCGTTTTCCGCTCGCGCTACCCGATAGCATTTGCCGAAGCCAGTAATCACCTCGACGAATTCTGGGGCGCTCTTAATACGCTCGTTCTGATTGTCAGCAGTTTGACGATGGCTCTAGCCGTTTATTACGCGCAAAAAAGCAACCGCAATATGCAGGTCATAATGATTATTTTGACAATGTTTTTCGGTTCGGTTTTTCTGGGCGTAAAAGCCATCGAATATACGGATAAATACAACAGCGGTTTGATTCCGGTTGCCGGTTGGAACAAAAAGACAAAAGCGAGCGAAGTTCCGGCGGAGAATATATCCTACACGCTTCCGTTCGAAACGAGAGCTTCGGCGGCGGCGGAAACTTCGGAAAAGAAACCTTATGATAATCGGACCGGCAATTTTCAATGGAATTACGGCGAAGAACTAGTTCTTTATGCTCGTGAAAAAGGGTATCTGACCGAGGATGAAAAGGTCGGTTATTTTGTCAACGGTGATCCGAAAAACGAAGTTGATCCGAATAGATTCCGCGATAAAGTGCAGATTTTCTACTGGATTTATTTTGTCATGACCGGCTTGCACGCCCTGCATATGGTTATCGGTCTTGGTTTAATGGCGTGGCTTTTATGGAAGGCGTGGCTCGGCACATTTACCGCCGCATATTATGCGCCCGTCGAAATTTCCGGTCTTTACTGGCACTTTGTCGATATTGTCTGGATTTTCCTTTTCCCGTTGCTGTATTTGCTCGGCAGACACTTTTTATAATGAGGTAGAAATAAAAAATGGCTAATTATCTTTCGGAAGAACATGTAGAAGGACATCAACACGACGAACACGAAGATCACGAGCATATAGGCATTCCCGGATATATCGCTGTCTTTTTAATTCTCGTTGTGGGTACGATTGTGACCTATTGGACATCATTTTGGGATTTGGACAACAGTCTTTTTCCGGGGGCGAACACCTTGCTCGCACTGCTGATCGCTTTTACCAAAATGACCTTTGTTATTTTATATTTTATGCACGTTCGCTGGAGTTCGCGTCTTATCTGGCTGACGGCGATTGCCGGATTTTTCTGGATGGCGATTATGTTCGCCTTTACGATGCAGGATTATTTAACGCGTTCAACGGGAACATTTTAAGCTTAAATAAGTATATATAAAGATAGCAAACACGCGGGACGCGGAAGCAAAAGGCTTTCGTTTCCGCGTCTTTTGCTATTAGATAAACAATTTTTTTCGTGGTAATATGTTCAGTTCGATATGTCGCGTTTGTTTATAAACATTTATTAACAAAGGCTTTTGTCGGAGGTATTTTTAAGACAACAGCCAAATCTTTTAAGTCATCAAAAGCACCGTATGTTTTATCAAAAACCCCTTTTAAAGATATTTTTATTTACTGTTTTAATCGTTCCGGCTTTTAGCGGATGTATATTTAATCCGAGTGATACAATTAGAAGTGCAACGCTTTTAAAGACCGAAAATGCTACACAAGCAGAATTAATCGAAAATGTAAATCATTTTGCCAGAGTCAATTCGATGTATGCCAAAATGGATCTGAAGTTTGAGGATAATTCTTACGCCGAACTCGGTATTGCGGAAAAATACAAAACCGCCGACGGCTTGGTTGTCGTTCAGCGTCCGGCGAATATTCAACTTAAAGTTCAAGTTCCGTTTATTAAAACCGATGTCGTGCAGATGACTTCAAACGGCGAGAAATTTCGCGTGGCGATTTTAGAAGACGGCGGCAGCGGAAAAAATAAAGTTTTTATAATCGGCTCGAATGATGCGGATTATTCGATCTTGCAGAAAGAAGCGATCGAGCAGTTGGAAAATAACGGAAACGGTAAAGCCTTGAAACAAAGTGTCAATGCTTTGGCAAATCTGCGTCCGCAACATTTTACCGATGCGATGCTGATGCGTCCGGTTGATCCGGCAAATTTTTTGTATTTGCAAAGCACGATTATGCAGGAAGAAATCGGGTTGGACGATAAAAATAAAAAGATCGTCCGGTGGCACTTGCGCGGTTATTATTTGCTGGACGAATTTAGCAGAAATGCGGACGGTTCTTCGATTATATCGCGCCGTTTCTGGTTTGACAGAGTCGGCAAGGTCAGGCTGGCGCGGCAGCAGATTTTTGACGAAAAAGGCGAAATCGAGTCCGATATTATATATGGACAGGAAGGCAGCTTGACCCAATCAACCGGCTATAATAATTTACCTCTGGAAATAATCGTAACGCGCCCGAAGGAAAAATATAAAATGCGTCTGAGATATCAATCTCCGCAGGATGTTTCGATCGGAAAAACTTATCCGCAAGATGCGTTTATTCTGGAAAATCGCTGGAATTTGCCGGAAATTGATCTGGATAAAAAAGTAGAGGAAATGACCGGACAAAAACCCGCCTATACAAAACCATCAACGGAAGTGCGGATTCAATAATTTCTGTAAATTGTAAAAGCGTTAAATGTTAATTGAGATTTTTGGCAATTAATATTTAACGATTTTACTGTTAGCTAAATGAAAACAATTTTACAAACCGAAGATTTAACGAAAGTTTATAAGATCGGCAAAGTCGAAGTTCCGGCTTTGCGCGGCGTTTCGCTCGATATCAAAGAGGGCGAATTCGTCGCGATTATGGGACCTTCGGGCTGCGGCAAATCAACGCTTCTGCATCTTTTGGGCGGTCTTCTTTCGCCGACGAGCGGGAAAATTATTATCGGCGACGAAGACCTGTCAAAAGTTACGGACGCGCAAAGAACCGATATTCGCCGAAGAAAGATCGGTTTTGTTTTTCAAAGATTTAATCTTTTCCCGACGCTTTCGGCGGATGGGAATTTAAAGCTTGCCGAAAGAATTCATTCGGGAAACGGCGGCAGCGCACAAAAAAGGCACGAGGTTTTGAGCCTTTTGAAGATCGAAGATAAAATGAATCATAAACCGCTCGAACTCTCCGGCGGCGAACAGCAGAGAGTCGCGCTGGCGCGGGCGATCATCAATGATCCGGCGATTATTTTGGCGGACGAACCGACGGGGAATCTCGATTCGGAAAATTCTGAGATCGTTTTGGAAATGTTTCGCGAACTTAACGCGCGGCTCGGGCAAACTATTATAATGATTACACATAACCCCGAAGCCGCCGGTCATTGCAACCGCATAATCAATATGCGCGACGGCGTTGTCGTTGAAGAATAGTTTTGTTTTTTGCCCTGAAAGTATTGACAATTGACGAATAACGTTTAAATATTACACAGGAAATATCTATGTCGCTGAAGAATTTTATTTTATGGGATTATTTGCGCGGAACGTGGCAATACGATATTTTTTGTCTGTTAATAATTGCTTTTATTTTTCTAACGCCGAAAGCCTGGTTTGAAAAACGCGAAAAACTGGCAACCCAAACGGCGCGTGTCATCGTCAAAGCCGAAGACTTTTCGGCGGATAAAAACATAATGACAAAAAGAGTAAAGGAATTCAGCGGAAATCCGAATGCCGAAATTTTAGAATGGCACGAAAAGAAAAAGGAAAACGGTGAAATCTATTACGAAATCGAGATTCTGCCGTAAAAACTTTACAAATCAGGTTTTTTCTATATAATCTTCCAAAAAAAAAAAGAAAAAGAAACCTTTATCAAAGGAGTTATAAAATTTTATGAAATCATTTACGAAAATAGGTTTGGCGGCATTTGCCGTAATGTTATTTTTTAGTGCGTTTGCCGCAGTCGAAACAAAGGCGCAAGCCGGAGTTTTGAACGAAATCTATAAGCGGATGGAAGCGCATCGAAACAGCTTGGATTCGCTGAAAACAAACGTAAAAATGGTTAAATACAATCCGCAATTGGATGAATCGGAAACGACCGAAGGCACTGCGACGTATCTTCCGGGAAAAGGACGCGATGCTCTGATTCGGGTTGATTGGTCAAAGCCGCGAAAGGAAACGCTTTCCGTGGTCAATAAAAAATATGTTCTTTATATTCCTGATTTGAATCAGGCTTATACCGGAAATGCTTCGCAGGCAAAGGGCAACGGTAAAGCCAATAATATGTTTGCTTTTATTAGTATGTCGAGAAGCGAATTGCAAAGCAACTATGATGTCAAATATATGGGCGAAGAAAAGGTCGGCGGCAGCATTTCGACGTGGCGGCTGCAGCTTACTCCGAAATCTTCATCGCCTTTTACGGTTGCCGATCTCTGGGTTGACGGCAACGGAATGCCGATTCAGGTCAAAGCTACCGAAAAAAATAAGGATACAACGACCTTTTTGCTTTCGGGGATGCAGAAAAATATAAATATTAATGCGAAAATTTTCAAGGTTAATCTGCCGCGCGGAACAAAAATTATTCCGGGTTAAGAGATTTCAAATTATTTCAAACGCGAAGGCTCTGATTCCTGAAAGTCAGAGCCTTTTGTTCGGAGTTTGAAAAGATTTGCGTTAAAAACTATAATTTCAGGTTTGAAGTTAATTTTGGCGAGGAGAGTCTTAATTTAATGCCGAAGGCAAGCAGTTTCAGTCGTTTTACACGCGGAGTCCGGCACACGGTTCGCGCTTTTGCTTCGACCAAACATCCGGTTTTGGTTCACATCGTCCCGATGCGGCGATGCAATTTGTCCTGCACGTATTGCAACGAATACGATAAAACGAGCGATCCGGTGCCGATTGCGGAAATGCTCAAACGCATTGATCGGCTTGCCGAATTCGGAACTTCCGTCGTCACGATTTCGGGCGGCGAACCGATGATGCACCCGGAAATTTACGAAATCATCGCCCGCATCCGTCATCACGGAATGATCGCCGGACTTATTTCAAACGGTTATTATTTTCAGCCCGAAAAGGTCAAAAAATTAAATGAAGCCGGCTTGGATTATCTGCAAATTTCGATTGATAACGTCACGCCCGATGACGTTTCCAAAAAGAGCTTGAAGGTTTTGGACAAAAAACTGCAAAACTTAGCGGAATTTGCCAAATTCAAAGTCAACATCAATTCGGTCGTCGGCGGCGGCGTGGCAAATCCGGACGAGGCTTTGATCATCGCCAACCGTGCCATCGAACTCGGTTTTTCTTCGACCGTCGGCGTGATTCACGACGAAATGGGACTCAACAAAGGTCTGACCGAACACGAAAAACGCGTTTACAAGGAAATCAAATCGAAGGGAACTCGCTCGTATGCGCGTTGGAACTGGTTTCAGGATGATCTCGTCGAAGGCAAGGAATACAAATGGAAATGCCGCGCCGGAGCCAGATATTTGTATATAGACGAAGCCGGAATCGTCAGCTGGTGTTCCCAACAACGCGGAACGCCCGGAATCTCGATTCACGAATATACCCGCGAAGATATGCGCCGCGAATATATCACCGAAAAATGGTGCGCTCCGACCTGCACGATTCAATGCGTCCATCAAGTCGGACACCTCGACGCGTGGCGCGACAAACAGATTTCACTTAATGATTACAATAACCGCAACGGCAAGGGTTTGAAAAAGGAAACCGTTGCACAAATTCTAAACGCGGAATAATAGGCGGTAAGGCAAAAGTAAAAAGGCAAAAGGCAAAAGTGGAAATCTTTTTCAACTACGCCGGGAGTCATAAGTCGAAGAATTGTATAAATGTAAAGAATTCAATGATTTAGTGATGATTTTTTAATCATCAAATTATCTGTTTATTTATACTCACTTGCCTAGCTATGAAAGAAGCAGTCAACTACACAAAAGTTATTAGTCCACTAATAATGGTTTGCGGCGGCGGCTGATTGTCAAAGAATGACGAGCGGACAAAAAAGCCGTCCCGTGTTTCAAACTGCCATCCGGTAAAATTCATCGAGGAGATTGAGAGATGAAACAGCGTTGGATATTCCTGATTGCATTTGCGCTTGTGTTTTACGTCAATGGCGCAGCCTTCGTTGAGAGTTTTGTGAACTATCCGAGTTGGCATCTGATCGGCGCGGATGAATTTATTGCATATCATCGGTTCATCACGCCGCGAGTGATCGCGTTCCTGGTTGCGCCCGCGCTGCTCGGCACTGTCTTTACGATCTTGATGTTGTGGTTTCGCCCCGTCACGATTCCGGTTTGGGCGGTGTGGGCAGCTCTTGTCGCACAAGCCATCGCGTGGATTTCTACGGCGACGATCCAGATACCGATTCAGATGCAATTAAGTGAACACGGACTGTCGGGTGAGCTTATTGATTACCTGATCAAAACCAACTTTTGGCTGCGCAGAATTCCGTATGCGGTGTGTGCCGGGTTGTTTCTATGGATGGCGGCGCAAGCCATCGGCGCAGGTGATGAGAGGTGATGCGCGGCGTTCGACATTTTTCTTTTATTGCGACAAAAAAGATGAAACTGTTTAAATTTTCCGATTGACGCTTTTTTTATTGTTTGAAAAGCATCGGCTCACACCGACGCGACTGGCTTTTTAAGCTCAATCATCGGCAACTCCGCCGGACGGGAGATGAATTTGAATCGAAAAAGACGTATAGTTTAAGATGAAATTATGAAAATTCAACTTAAATTCTATGTCTTTTTATTGTTTGCGGCTGCGGCGCAAATTCTGCCGGTTCAAGCACAGGCGGCGACCGATATTGAAGATTTAATGAAAAACGCCAAAGTAAAAAATGCGTTTGAATTTATTAAACAAATCGAACCCGAAACGGTTGAAGAACAAATAAAAATCGCTGAAATTCCCGCGCCGACTTTTGAAGAACAAAAACGCGGCGAGTATTTCAGAAAGCGTTTTACGGAGATCGGATTAAAAAACGTACGCGTTGACGCGGTCGGAAATGTGATCGGCGAAAGACCCGGAACGGGCGCGAAAGATGCGCCGACGCTGGTTTTAGCCGCGCATCTCGATACGGTTTTTGCGATGGACACGCCGCTTAAAACCGTTCGGACAGGAACGCTCATCAAACTTCCGGGCATCGGCGACGACGCACGCGGGCTGACTCTTTTACTGGCAATTGCCCGAACGCTTGAAAAACACGAAATCGAAACTTCCGGAAACTTAATTTTCGTCGCCAATGTCGGCGAAGAAGGTCTGGGCGATTTAAAGGGCGTTCGTCATCTTTTCAACGAAGAATTGAAAGGCAAGATCACGCATTTTATTTCGATTGACGGAACGGGTTTGGGCGTAACGACCGGCGCGGTCGGAAGCAAACGCTACCGCGTTACATTTTCGGGTCCCGGCGGACATTCCTACGGCGCATTCGGAATGGCAAACCCGATTCACGCCGTCGGGCGGCTGATTGCTAAAATTTCGGAATTTCAAACGCCTGCCGAGCCGAAAACGACTTTCAGCGTCGGTGTCATTCGCGGCGGAACGAGCGTAAATTCCATCGCGGCGGAAGCTTCCTTTGATCTGGATATGCGTTCGGTTGACGCGGGCGAACTCGCAAAACTCGACAAATTATTCAAATCAAACGCCCAAGCCGCGCTCGACGAAGAAAACGCCCGCTGGAAAGATCAGGGAAAACTCAGTCTTGAAATCAAACAAATCGGCGACCGACCGACCGGAACTCAGCCGCAGGATTCACCGATCATCAAAACGGCTTCCGCAGTCAATAAATTTATGAAGATCGAAGACCGGTTCGCATTTGCCAGCACCGATTCGAATCTGCCGATCAGCATCGGGATTCCCGCCATTACGATTGACGGCGGCGGAATCGGCAAAGGCGCACATTCTCTGGGCGAACAATGGGATTCGACCGACAGCCATATCGGCAGCCAACGCGCTTTATTGATCGTT
>CAYUGW010000062.1:0-12037 GCA_964444245.1 uncultured Blastocatellaceae bacterium
CGGTTACAATACAAATCATCCGGAACTAAACTTGTAATGACCATCAACTTATAATTTCCGGCTTAAAAAGTCTGGATAAAAATCCGGAAATTTTTTTGGATAGAATTTTGGATAGTCATAAGCCCCTGAAAACACTAGAGTTTTACTATTTCGGCGATTTTAAAATAAATGCCGAAGCGCGTCGTTTGTGGCATGGTGATGAACCCGTTCCGCTCACTCCGAAGGAATTCGAGGTGCTTTTGTACCTGGTTGAAAACGCCGGAAAGGTTGCTGAAAAGAATGATATTCTCGATGCGGTCTGGGCGGACACTTTTGTTGAAGAATCAACTTTGGCGCGAAATGTTTCCTGGCTTAGAAAAAAACTCAAGAAGGTTTCAAACGGCAAAAACTTCATCAAAACCGTTCCCAAACGCGGCTATCGTTTTACTGCCGAAGTCTTCCGCGAAAATAAACAAGACAAAAATCAAATTGTCGTTGAAGAAGAAATAGTTGAGCATTTAACATTTGAAGAAACCATTTCGACCGATGATGCTGAACTGCAAAATTCCGGTATTGAAGTTTATAAAACTAATGTTCCGGGTATCGCGAACTTTTCGATTTCGGACATTTTCCTATCGCTTAAAACACTTTATTTATTAATCGGACTAACC
Organism: uncultured Blastocatellaceae bacterium; assembly: GCA_964444245.1. GTDB lineage: Bacteria > Acidobacteriota > Blastocatellia > Pyrinomonadales > Pyrinomonadaceae > JAHCHG01. The sequence continues at coordinate 651 of CAYUGW010000062.1, forward strand.
GCTTTTATAGGACTCGGTTTTTTCGCATATCAGAATTATTTTGATGACAATAGTATTAATAGCGGAGTTTACACCGCGCCTCGCCTGGTGAATTTAGCTCTTGGAAAAGCTACCAAACAATCCAGCGATGGGGAAAAAAACAGAGGACTTTCCTACGAAGCGGTTGATGGAAATACCCACGGAGGTTGGTTTCAATCATCAATTTCATTAACGGGAGATGACCAAATCGGTCCTGTTATCGTGAGAGGAACAACCGATCCGTGGTGGGAAGTAGATTTGGGAGATGTTTACGAGATCGAACAAATCAAAATCTATATGCGGACTGATTCGACCGGTTATTACCTTAAAGACTTCAAAGTTTTGTTTAGAAACGATTCGAATGAAAATTTCCGACCTTTCGTTGAAGGATTGTATAGTTATGAAGATTTCAGAACTAATCCGATGATATTAAAAAATAAAGTAAATGCCCGTTTTGTTCGTATTCAGGCTTACGGTTCGAGTAAATATGTGTCATTGGCAGAAGTCGAGGTGATGGGAATTCCCAAGCCGGGCGAATCAGCAAATATACCGGAAAAATGTTATCCGAAAGAAACCCGGCTCACGGTTTTTACCGAACCGAATTATCAGGGAGAATGCTTCGTTCTGGATCTGAAAAATTATCCTTCTCTTGAATCTATAAGCAATGCCGGTGAAAAAATATATTCACTTTTAGTCGGGGAAGATATAAAGGCAAAAGTTTGCCCGAAACTTGATTTTCAGGGAAAATGCGAAGAAATTACTGCCAGGCGTTCATTTGAAGAACCGATCCGATCCATCAAAATGGCAGATTATTTTCAATTGAAAAATGAGAAAAACGGATGTTTGGAAGTGGATTCGCTAAATGTAAAAAATAATTTTCCCGTCAAAATCAAACCGTGTGATAACAATAAAAACCAGCAATGGTTTTGGACGGAATGGGGACAGTTGCGGGTTGGCGGAGATAAGTGTTTGGATTTAACAATTAATGACGAGGTTGTTGTAACACAGTGTAAAAGTAAAAGCTTAATCAATGATCGAGTTCAGCGATGGATCTGGACAAATCTCAACGAAATCCGAACTGCTACCAGAAATAAGACGTGTCTTACGGTGAACAAATCAGAAGATTCAGAAGATTTTCCGGTCAGAATTAAGGAATGCGAGTTTACAGAAAATCAGGTTTGGTCATTCATCGAATAAATTTATTAAAAAATATAAAAGACAATGAATACGAAACCTGCAGCAAATCGGGAACGGATTTTGTCAGAGTGGAATAGTTGAAGGGAATTAGATAGATCTTTTTCACCGCAGAGACACCGAGAAACGCAGAGAATTATAAATAATACCAAGTTGCGTGAATAAAATAAAAAAAACTTACTGGTTAAGCAGGCGGTCTTTAGAGCCGTGCAGTAAATAATAATAATTCTTCGGAATAACTGATAGCTGATAACTGACAGCTAATAACGACCGCAATGTAATTATCAGCTATTGGCTATCAGTTATCAGTTATTCCGAATTTATTACCAAACAACGCACGGCTCTAACGATGGCTGATTTATCACGTATTTATTGTTTTAAAGAACATAATTATGGAGGCAATTCATCACACACGAATTATTTACTCTAACTAAAATTTTAATTTTCAAACTTGCCAAACCTTCCGGCAATCAGCAAACTTTTCTTGTGAAAAATAGTTTTGAAAAGGTCATAGAAATTCTAAAAGTCGAAGCAAGCGCCATCGAACACGCGGCGGAAAATCTCGAACGGGAAAGCGTCGAGCGGGCGTTTGAAATTATTTCGTGCTGTAAGAGCAAGATCATCGTGATGGGTGTCGGAAAATCCGGCGTGATCGCGCAGAAGATCGCGCAGACGATGACTTCGACCGGAACGGTGACGGTTTTCCTTCACCCGTCGGATGCTCTGCACGGCAGTCTCGGCGTGATTACGAAGGGCGATGTCGTTATCGCTTTGTCAAATTCAGGCGAAACGGACGAGATTCTATTGCTGTTGCCTGCGCTCAAAACGCGCGGAATTCCGCTTATTTCGATTGTCGGAAATAAGGATTCGACGCTTGCCAGACAATCGGATGTCGTCTTGGAAGCGTCGGTTGATAAGGAAGCGTGTCCGTTGAATCTCGCACCGACGACTTCGACGACCGTCGCGCTTTCCATCGGCGATGCGCTGGCGATGACTTTGATGGAATCGAAAAATCTGACCGCCGAAGATTTCGCCGCCAATCATCCGGCGGGGCGTTTGGGAAAGAGATTAACTTTAAAGGTTGCGAGTTTGATGCACGAAAGCCCGAATATCGCGCCCGATGCGGGTTGGCTCGAAGTTGTCAAAGCGATCTCGAAATACACGCTCGGCGCGGTCAATGTCGTTGATGCAGAAGAAAAACTGATCGGAATCGTCACCGACGGCGATCTGCGCCGGACAATCGAAAAAACCGTGCCGGAACACCTTTCATCTCTGAAAGCCGACCAAATGATGACAAAAAATCCGACCGTCGCCACGCCGGAAATGCTTGCCTTTGACGCGCTGAAATTGATGGAAAACCGTCCGCGCCAGATTTCCGTTCTTCCGGTGATTGATAAAAAAGGAATTGCCATCGGTTTGCTCCGGCTACACGATATAGTCCGAAGCGGTTTGTAAATTCGATCAAAATTCAGACTTTTTTCTCCCGTTAAAAAAGTTGACAAATCATTTGTAAAACAGATAATTTTGCAATTATCTACAGTATGTTTTACATTATAAAACAAGTTATAAAAAATCTTAGTCAATGGTTGAAGAAACTCAATCCTACTGAAATATTTTTTCAGACATTTTCATCCTTCTCCTGCTAATATGAAAAGAAAGATACAATCGGTATTACTGCGATATGGCTTGGCTTTTGGCTTATATTTTGTAACAGTTGGAATTGCCACACTTCTTCAGCATTTCTCTATCAAAATTAATCTGACTATTTTAGTTGTTGTCGCATTGGTTGCGTTGGCTTGGTATTGCGGCAGAGGTCCGGGCATATTTCTGGCGATTCTACTGCAGGGAACGAACCTTTTTTATCAACCCATTCCGTCCGATGTCTCTATTGCCGCAGTTTATTTCGAGCATTTCAGCGTTTTTGCACTTTTTGTGTTTATAGTTTGGCTGATAAGTGAACGCAAACGTGTCGAAAAAAGTTTGCGCGGATCGGTTAAGGAATTAGCCGATATAAAGTTTGCGCTCGATGAATCGGCAATCGTGGCGATTACCGATCAGAAGGGGAAAATCAATTATGTCAACGATTTTTTCTGCAATATCTCGAAATACCCGCGTGAAGAATTAATCGGCGAGGATCATCGCATAATTAATTCCGGATTCCATTCAAAGGAATTTATCGGCAATATCTGGAAAACGATTGCGGGCGGCAGAATCTGGCGCGGCGAAATTCGCAATCGCGCAAAGGATAATTCGATTTATTGGGTTGATACGACGATTGTTCCCTTATTAAATGACAATGGAAAACCCATCCAATATGTTGCTATTCGTTATGACATCACCGACCGCAAAACGGTAGAACAAAGAAATCAGAGGTTAATCAAAGATTTAGCCGATATAAAGTTTGCACTTGATGAATCTTCGATCGTCGCGATGACAGATCAAAAAGGGAAAATAAATTTTGTTAACGATAAGTTTTGCGAAATTTCAGGCTATGACCGGGAAGAACTAATCGGGCAGGATCATCGCATTATTAATTCGGGATTTCATTCAAAAGAATTCATAAAAGGAATCTGGACAACGATTGCTAACGGGGAAGTCTGGAAAGGTGAAATAAAGAATAAAGCGAAAAACGGCTCGTATTATTGGGTTGATACGACGATTGTTCCGTTTTTGAACGAACAGGGAAAACCGTATCAATATATCGCCATCCGCAACGATATAACCGAGCGTAAATCGATTGAGCAAAAGAATCAAAGATTGATCAAAGAATTAGCCGATATAAAATTTGCGCTTGATGAATCGGCAATTGTGGCAATTACTGACCAAAAAGGACGGATAAATTTTGTCAACGATTTTTTCTGTAAAATCTCGAAATACACGCGTGAAGAATTAATCGGCGAGGATCATCGCATTATTAATTCCGGTTTTCATTCCAAGGAATTTATCCGCAACATCTGGACGACGATTGCGGGCGGCAGAATCTGGCGCGGCGAAATCTGTAATCGCGCGAAAGATGATTCGATCTACTGGGTTGACACAACGATTGTCCCGTTTTTGAACGATCAGGGAAAACCTTTTCAATACGTTGCGATTCGTTATGACATAACCGAACGCAAATTGGCGGAAGAAAAGATTTTAAAGGAAAAAACCTTTACCGATATGCTGATTAATTCATTGCCGGGCATTTTTTACCTGTTTGACGAAAGCGGTAAGTTTCTGCGTTGGAATGATAATTTTGAAAAAGTTACGGGTTATTCCGCCGACGAAATCGCGCATCTTCATCCTTTGGATTTATTTCTCGGCGACGATAAAAAACATATCGAAGAAAGAATCGGAGAAGTTTTTATCAAAGGTGAATCCACTGCCGAAGCGGATTTGGTCTCTAAAACCGGTGAAAAAACGCCTTTTTATTTTACAGGGAAAAGGGTTCAGCCCGAAGCGGATAACTGTGTTGTCGGAATGGGCATTGAAATGACGGAGATCAAAAAAGCCGAAGAAGCCCTGCGCGAATCGGAAGCACGATACCGCAATCTTTTCGAGAATAATCCGTTTCCGATGTGGGTTTATGATCTGGAAACGCTGAGTTTTTTAGCCGTTAATGATGCTGCGGTTCATTCTTACGGGTACGCGGAAACGGAATTTCTTTCGATGACGATCAAAGATATTCGCCCCGCCGATGAAATCCCGGCACTTCTTAAAAATGTCGCCCAACCTCAGAAAAAGATCGAGAAATCCGGAACCTGGAAGCATCTGAAAAAGGACGGAACTTTGATTGATGTGGAAATCAGTTCGCACGAATTAACTTTTAACGGAAGGACTTCGCGCCTCGTTCTGGCAAATGACGTTACGGAACGCAAACGCGCCGAAACGGAAATCCGGCTCTTAAATGAAACTCTCGAACACCGCGTTGCTGAACGAACCAGTGAACTCGAAGCGGTCAATCAAGAATTGGAATCCTTTGCCTATTCGGTCTCTCACGATCTGCGTGCGCCTTTGCGGGCGATTGACGGATTTAGTCTGGCACTTCTGGAAGATTGCGCCGCCGAATTGAATGATGAAGGCAAACTTTATCTCGGACGCGTTCGCACGGCAAGTCAGCAGATGGCGCGTCTGATCGAAGATTTATTAAAACTTTCAAGAGTTACGCGCCGCGAAATAATTCGCACCGAAGTTAATTTGAGCGGTCTTGCCAAAGAAATTGCCGAAAATCTGAAAGAAAGTGATCCGCAACGATCGGTCGAATTCAGGATTGAAGAAAGTATTACAGCCTACGGCGATGAAGGACTTCTGGGAATAGTTTTGGAAAATCTTTTGGGGAATGCCTGGAAATTTTCGGCAAAAGTTGAAAAAGCCGAAATTGTCTTCGGACAAAAAATAATCGAAGGCAAAAATATGTATTTCGTCAGTGACAACGGCGCGGGTTTCGATATGACTTACGCCGATAAATTATTTGGCGCGTTTCAAAGGCTTCACAGTGTCAAAGAATTTGACGGAACCGGAATCGGTCTGGCAACCGTTCAGCGAATTTTGCTGCGCCACGGCGGAACGATTCGAGCCGAAGGCAAAGTCGGCGAAGGTGCGACTTTTTATTTTTCAATATAATTTTTTTACGGAGTTTATAAATGAATAACAAAACGATTTTACTGGTTGAAGATAATCCCGACGACGAATTATTGACGATTCGTGCGCTTAAACAAAACAGTATCGGCAACGAAATAGTCGTTGCCCGCGACGGAGTTGAAGCTCTCGATTATTTAATGGGAACGGGAGAATATGAAGGAAGAAATATAAATGATGTCCCCGAACTTATTTTACTCGACTTAAAACTCCCGAAGATCAACGGTTTGGAAGTTTTAAAGCGGTTGCGTGCGGAACCGCACTCGAAATATATTCCCGTGGTCGTGCTGACTTCTTCATCGGAAGAGCAGGACATCATCACCAGTTACGATTTAGGTGCCAACAGTTTTGTCCAAAAACCCGTGAATTTCGACGAATTTATTCTGGCGACCAAACAATTGGGGCTTTATTGGCTGATTATCAACCGGACGGTTTCAAAAAGATAATAAACATCTCAAGGAATAAATTCGACATCAGACAAGCCGAGTTTTTCGATTTTTCTAAAAAATATTTTCCGAACGATTTGAGGAGAGATAATGAAGAGATTTTGGAGTTTGATTTTTTCGCTGTTATTGTGCGTTTCTTTTGTTAAAGCCCAGCAAACCGCCGATGTGACAATTACGCTTAACGAAAACTTTTTTGATGTGCTGCTCGACGCGGTTTTTACGAATTTACAAAATCCTTCGTTTCCAATAGCCGAAATTAACCGAGAAGGGGAGAAGGGGAGAAAGGGAGAAGGGGAGATTTATTCTGCTTCTCTAGCCGGAAATAACCGGTTTTCGGGTAAGAATCAGGTGAGAACGAAATTTTCTGATTCGGGTTTTCTTAAAACGAATTTTATTAATGAAAATCAAACGTCGCCGAATGTATTTTGCGATGAATCGATTCGTTTGATGCGCGAAATTGACGGCATTCGCACCGCGGTTCGTTTCCGGGACGGAAAAATCAATGCGCCGATTGCTTTTTCGGGTTCGTATAATCCGCCGCTGATCGGTTGTATAAATTTTCAAGGTTGGGCGGATTCGACAATCGAACTCGAATTCGACCAGAGAACGCAAACTCTGGTCGGTCGCGCCAAGGTTTCCGATGTCAGATTAAGCGGCACGGGCGGAGTCGGCAGCAGTTTGATTGCCAGAATCGTACAAAGTTCGATGGATAAAAAGATCAATCCGATTCAAATTCTGCAAATGGATAAAGTTTCGTTTGTCGTTCCGGTGCAAAATGCCGGTTCGCTCAAAATGAAAGCCGTCGCAATGCGCCACGAAATCGTCAACGGTGCGATGAATGTTCATATAACTTACCAGTTTTCAAAGGGTTAAAGTAAAAAAAAGTTTAAAAGTGAAAAAGGTTAAAAAGTGAAAAAGTTTTTTTTCGGCTTTTAACCTTTTTCACTTTTTTTGCTTTTAAATCATAGATTCCATTGCAAATTAGGAGTTTTTTGACATTTTCCAATATCCTTTATCCATTTTGCTTATGTGCTTATTAGAGCGATTTTTAAATTTTCTGATAAATGATTTTTGCCCGATAAACATTTTGATTCGGTTTGAAATTTGAAATTTGAAATCTGAAATTTATCAGAAAACTTAAAATCACTCTACTTATTTCATAACCTATTCCGTTTACGGAAATACGAAATCGTGTGCGGTTTTAATACTGTTTAGCTGATTATTATTGCAATCAATAGGTTTTTGCGTCCCGGAACGATATTTGCACGTACTTACCGATTGGAACTATACCAAATTGTTGGTTAGGCATTTTATGCTAACGAGAGGAGAAAAAATGAAGTTAAATTTCAGCAAAACTTTGCTATTCTCGTTGTTGATCGGTGCAATTATTTTACTGGGTGCAAATCTTATAACTAATGCCCAGCAACGAAATCGCGGAGAAAACCGCGAAGCTAGATCGGAACAACGTCAAAAGCAAGAACAGCAGCGCAATCAAAACAACAGAACTGAAAACCGGCGCTCCCAGCCGAGAAGTAATAATTCTCAAGTTCAAACCCAAAACCGTCGCAACGAACAACAGCAATCACGCCAACGCGCCGAACAACAGCGTAATCAGCAAGCACAACAACAACGTGCCGAGCAACAACGCAGACAGCAACGGCAAGAGCAGGAACGTCGTGCGCGTGAATCGCGTGAACGTCAAGCACAGCAAAATCGTTCGGTTCAGAACAATCAGAGACAGCGCGAACAAGCCGAACAAAGACGGCAGCAGGAAGTTCGCAATCAACAAAACCGGGCGAATGCGGAACGCCAGCGGCAGGAACAAATCAATCGTCAAAAAGTTGAAGAAAGCCGCCGTCAGCAACGAATAAATCAAGGCTCGATCGGAGATCGTCAAAGCGAACGCCAACGTCAGGAAGCGATTAGAAATAGTCAGCGAACCGACAGAACCGGACGCGATAATCGTGATAATCGCGGCGATAGAGATAATCGAAATAATGGCAATAACCGAGATAACCGCAATAATCGAAATCGCCAACAATACAACCGCGATCAGCAGAGACGGCTTCAACAAGAGCGTTGGACGCAATATAATCAAAGAGATCAATGGCGGAAAAATCGCTATGCCGAACGCCAAAGACAGCTTCAGAGAGAACGACGAAATGCACATTATCGCTGGCAGCAGAGATATTACGAACGCTTGCGTCAGGATCGTCTGCGGCTGCAAAGAGCGCGGTATTACGATAATTTGATTTTCGATTATCGCTATTCACGCGGCGGAAGTTATTATTACACAAGCAGTTATGGAGCACAAATGCTTCGCAATGCCGTAAATTACGGTTATGAAGAAGGCTTTTACGCCGGACAATCCGACCGCGAAGACGGCTGGCGAGCCGGTTATCAGGATACTTACGCCTATCAGGACGCAAGTTACGGCTATGACGGATATTACGTTTCGATGAGCGAATATCAATATTATTTCCGCGAAGGTTTTCGTCGCGGTTATGAAGACGGCTATTACAGCCGAAATCAATACGGACGATATGATAACGGCAGACCGAGCCTGATCGGCACGATTTTGTCAGGAATTCTCAACATTCTTATGTATTAAGTTTGATTTAGAATTCTAAATTCAGCAATTTAACTTTGCAGGTATTGAATGTTTTCAATACCTGCTTTTTTTCGGTTAAAATTCCAGCCCCAAAATACTGTCAGAAATACACAAAATTGTATCCCTAACTCATTACATATTAACAGTTTAAATAAAAATAGTTTTTCTGTCACAAAACCAAATTTTGCGGTGTTACAGGCTCAGAAGTCAACTTATATAAAATATTTCCAAATATTTATTCTGAGCCGGTTTCGGTTGGGAAAATTCGCCTTCGGTTTTTCGGCTGAAACTGTTCTTTGAAATCACAAAGCAAATGAAAAATTCATTTGCTTGAGGAAGAATAATTATGAAAAAAACGATCATATTTTTGGCAATTATATTATTGTCATCCGCCGCAAATGCCAAACTAAAAAGCCGCAATTTTCAATTTCATTAAGCCGTTTGGGAAATTTCAAAGACGCGATGGAAGTTTTGGATCAAGCAATAAAAATAAAACCCGATTTAGCCGAAGCGTATAGTAATCGCGGATTTACGCTCTTTTCAATGGGGCATGACAAAGAAGCCTTTAAGAGTTTGCAAAAAGCCTTTGTATTGAATCCGAAAATTGCGGAAAACAAAAATAATCTTGGAGTTGTGATCAATCATTTCGGCAAAAAAAAGGAAGCGATCAAGTATTTTCAAAATGCCGTGAAATTGAAACCGGATTACGGCGAAGCCCAATATAATCTGGCTTGCAGTTATATCGATATCGGGAAACGCGATGAAGCCTACGCTCAATTAAAATTGGTCGAAAAAAATAATTTTGAATTGGCGTAGCAATTGCAAAAAGCGATTTGGGGAAAATATGTGATCGATGCTTCGGATAAATAAAACAATCTGCAAAAATCAAAGCGGGAGAAATTTTCTTTTGATCAAAACTCCCGCTTTCAAATTTGGGTTCTTCTACTTTTCACCCGTAAATTCAATAGTATCTTTTCCAAAGGAACTTTTAGCTTCTTGTTTGACAAGCCCGATTTGCGGAGCATACCAAATAGACATAATCATTGTCTCAGTCGGAAGTTTTTTGCCTTTCATACTTAAATTCAACCGAACTTCAGAATCTATTCTAGCTGTGCTGAATTCGCCTCCGGGAACCTTGATTTTTTCATCAATCGCGCCGATTTCGTTGGAAACCGTAGCATTTCCGTCAGCACCTGCGGAGATTCCTCTGACATTGATCTTTACGCTGATCTTGTATTCGGTCGTCCATTTTTTTCCCGTTTCCCAAACTTTCGGCAGAGTTACGCCCGAACTTTCGAGCGTTTCCATAGTAGCATCCATATTTGAAGCCGTGATGCCGTTGTTAAAATCGGCATTTCGCAAACCTTCATCGGTGCATTGCCAATTATTTGTAACTACCATATCAGAGGCGAAAGATCTTTTTTCAGTAAAAGAATTTCCTTCGTTTTTATTCTGCGACAAAACGTATGTTGCGTTCGACGTTCCGGAAATTTTATATTCGCGTTTTGAATCGGTATTTACCGGATAATATTCGTTTGAACAAATCCCTTCATCATTATTATCGGTTATTTCCGCTTTTGCCGAATCGGTTTTTGCGTCATTTGCAGAAGTTTGATTGGAATTTTCGGTTTGCGACATTTGTTTTTGGATAGTTTCGCAGCCCGTTAAAAGAATTGCCGCCAGAAAAAACGCGAAAAAAAAGGTTGATTTTTTCATTGAAATTTGTCTGAAAAATCTCATTAAATTATTTGCTCCCTATAGTTATTTGTTTTAATTTATGAATCGCGACAAGTTATGATTGTATATAATAACTCTTATAAAGTGAAATTTTAGTTATATTTGGACAAATAACTTTGCGTTGTCTTGCTTATTTGCGGGCTAAAAAGTTTAATTAGAAAAGTCGAAAATTATTATGAACAAACCTCTTGTAGCAATAATCGGTCGTCCGAATGTCGGGAAATCAACGCTTTTTAACCGTTTGACGGGAAGCCGCAAATCCATCGTCGGCGATGAGCCGGGAATTACGCGCGACCGGATTTACGGCGATGTCGATTGGAAGGCGAAAACCTTTGAACTGATTGACACGGGCGGAATCGTGCCGGACGACGAAGCGATTATTCCGGCGAATATTTTCAAACAAGCCGGAAACGCAATTTCGCAATCGCAGGCGATAATCTGGGTAGTTGACGCACGCGCCGGAGTTACGCCGCTCGATGAGGGAATTTCAGTCTATTTGCGAAATATCGGAAAACCCGTTTTTATCGCGGCAAATAAAGCCGAAACGCGCAAGGTCGAAGAAGAAGCGGCGGAATTTTATCAATTCGGTTTTCCTTTAATTCCGGTTTCCGCCGAACACGGCAACAGCGTCGGCGATCTTCTGGACGAAGTTTTTGACGTGTTGGATTTTTCGGCGACTACCGAAGATGAAGAAGAAGACGAAATAAAACTGGCGATCATCGGACGTCCTAACGTCGGAAAATCTTCGCTTTTAAATAAAATAC
>CAYUGW010000063.1:0-6402 GCA_964444245.1 uncultured Blastocatellaceae bacterium
GATTTATGAAAAGCCGCGCATCATCCCATTTTTTGATCCTGATCTTAATTGCCGTCGTTACGGCAATCGCGCATTATTCCGTTTATTACGGCGCGTTGATTCGTGGTTATGAAACTTCCTGGCTGACGGGCGGGCGAAATATCGGTTTGCTTTTAATTCTCGCATTTCTGCCGATCTTTCTGGCGCGTTTTGCAAAATATAAAGGAAATTGGACACTTTACACTTCGGCGGTTTTGCTTTTTTCCATCGGTCTGACTGTGCAGTACCGTCTTTTTTCCGATCCCGAATATACTTCGCGCAAGGATAAAGCCGAAGCGCGTCAGCAAAAGATCAAAACTCTGCAATTAAATTACATACAGGAAAATTATTCGGCGGAAAAGAAACAAATGATGGGTTTGCCCGCGACTCCGCCATCGCCGGTCGATCTTTCCGAGCGAACGCCGCGCACCGCAAATGAAGATTTAACGGACGTTTTTCTCTCGGGAAAAACGATAATTCCTTTATTTGCAATCGCTTGTTTTATCGGTGCGCTAATTTTAACAAGACGCGACGACGTTTTGAATCTGTTGCAGAAAAACGGATTTTTGCTCGTTTTGCTGACTCTTGTGCCGCTTCTGCTTGCGGCTGTAACATCGAGCGCGGGAAAATCCATCGGAAATATGACTCCGTGGGAGCCTTCAAAAATTCCGTTCTTGATCGGTTTTGCGGCGATTCTGGCGGTTTTGTATAAAAATCTGGCGCGCACTTATTGGGGATTGCCGCGCGCGAAAGATGTCGTTCCGCTCGTCTTTATGGCGATTTTGCCGTTTGTTCCGTTTTTTGTGCTGAAGGATTTCGGACAAATGATGGTTTTCAGTTCGGTTTATGCGACACTTTTTTTAATCGCCGTCCGGCGGCTTCCGCAGAGATTTGTTCTGGTCGGCAGCGTCGCTCTGCTCGTCAGCATTTTGGTCGTCGGTGCTTTGCCGGATAAAACGCAGGAAAAGATTCCGCTTCTGCCGACGCTTGCCAAACCCGTCAAAACCGTTTTGCCGGACAGAATTCAGCAACGCTTTCATCTCTGGCTCGACGGGTTTAATCCGCCGACACCGGATACGGTCTGGTGGAAAAAAGATTACGACAATTATTACAAAAAACTCGTCGAACAAGACCCGAATCTGCCGCAGATGCTCGAAGCAGAACCGAATCTGCAACGCTCGATCAATGTTGATGCGTGGTTTGATATTCTGGCGTTTCAGCCCGCGCAGGCGACCTTCGGTTTGGCTTCGGGCGGAACGACCGGCAGAGGTTTGGGTTTGGGTTATGTCGAATTGATTCCGGTTGCCGATTCCGATTATATTTACGCCGCACTTGCCGAAGAACTCGGGCTTTTCGGCGGTTTGATCATTATTTTCGCGCTTTTAATTTTTGTCAATGCCGGAGTTAGAACCTCGCTCGATGCGCGTGATATGTTCAGCAAATTATGCGCTATCGGACTTGCGGCTTTTATCGGATTTCAGGCATTAGTCAATATGGGCGGAATTACGCGTGCGCTGCCGATGACCGGAATAACTCTGCCGTTCGTCAGCCACGGCGGTTTTTCTCTGATTACGAGTTTCGTAATGCTCGGAATGCTGATGGCTTTTTCGCACCGAAACGCGGTTGACCGGGAAAATAGTCCGGCAAACGGCGAATTCGTTGTTTCGTAATCAGATTTTGTTAAAGGGTGAAAAAGTTTAAAAGTGAAAATGTGAAAAAGTGTCTGATTTTATCGGTTTTGGTTTTTTTTACAATAAACGAAATTTACCTGAAATAGGTTTGTTTATCAAACAAAATAAACTTTTTCACTTTTTCACGCTTTCACTTTTTCACATATTCTAAAAAATCTGATCTGTTGATTTATAAAATGACTTATAAACACTTGGTTTTCTGGCATTAAAGTTCTATTCTGTAACACAGGTTTTTCACAAAAATTCGAATAAATTGCGGAGAAATTTAGATGAGGGAAAATAATTTTAAAATTGATTCGGCTTCAATTTCCGACCGCGGACTGAGCAAAAAACGTCCGAACAACGAGGATTCATATTTAGAATTGAATTTGAAAGGACTTTTTGCCGTTGCCGACGGTGTCGGCGGCGCACAAGCCGGAGATGTCGCTTCGCAGATGGCGATGGAAATTCTGGGCGAAGCGTTTAATAATCTCAAGCCGAATGAAGATGCCGAAGAACTGATGAGAATTGCCGTCGAACGCGCAAATTCCGCAATTTATCAGATGTCGCAAGACCTGCCGCAGCTTTCGACAATGGCAACTACCGTCGTCGCGCTGCATCTTTCCGGAAACATCGGAACAATCGGACACGTCGGCGATTCGAGGCTTTATCGTTTGGACGAAAAAGGAAATTTGTATCGTGAAACGAACGATCATTCGGTCGTTGAAGAAGAAGTTCGCGCCGGACGTATGACGGTTGCCCAAGCCGCCAATCATCCGAGCCGAAATATAATTTCCCGCGCTCTAGGCGCAGACAGCGTTGTCGAAGTTGATATGAAAACGATTATGTTCGAGCCGAACACGACCTTTTTGCTATGTTCGGACGGCATCACGCGCCACATTGACGATTTCGAACTGCGCGAACTTTTGGCTTCAAACGACACTCCGGCGCAGCTTTGTCAAAAAATGAAGGAAATTTGCTATGAACGCGGCGCGGAAGATAATTTAACTGCCGTTATCGCCAAAGTTTCCAATGTGGTTGTCGGAAACGGTCAACCGCCCGTCAGATACGATGTTGAAGAAGCGACCGTTGCTTCTGCCCGAACTCCCGTCGCAGCGGCAAATGAACCTTCAAATATACTGGAACTTGATGATGAAATTCCGACTCAGCAATTAACGATGCCTGCAACGGAAAATCTGCCGCCGATAGAATTGGAAGTAACCGATCAGGTTGCCTATCCGGGTCAGGAAGAAATAAACGAACCCGAGCCGGTTTATGAATATCAGGAAGATGTTTCCTACACCGAACCCGAAGAAATAAACGAACCTCCGCAAATTGTTGAAAAACCGGCTGAAATTCCTGCTCAACCTTCGCCGCCGACCGTCAAGGAATATGAAAGTAAGCCGTATCAACAGGTTGTCGAAGTCGAAGAAAACACGGGTTTGAACAAATTTCTGGTCGGAGTTTTTACATTTTTAATCGGAATGATCATCGGCGCAGGCGCGATTTGGATATTTATGCAAACTGCTGTCCCGACCGCAGTTGTTCCTCAAGCACCGCCTGATCAATCAGATAATATAATTCAATCTGCATTTGAAGATTCCAGAAGAAATATTGATGAATTCACCGATCAATATATTTCCGAGTTTGAAAAGAAAGAAGAGAAAGATGCAGAGGATTATTTTTTGCTCGGACGTGGATATATGTTTAAGGAAAAATATCCGGAAGCAAAAAAAGCATTTGAAGAAGCTAAAAATAGATTATCTGAAACTAATGATGAAAATGCGGGTGTGATAGCCAATGATATTGCCGCATATCTTGCCATTATTGAAAACCCGAACGCGCAAAAAATGTTTGCCGATGAAGTGAAAAAAGCAAAAGCGAGTGCTGATGCCGGAGCAAACGGTGGTGAAGAAAATACAAATGCTAACAGCAGCGGTAATAATCAATAAAACAAGACCGGAGCGCAGACAGGCTGTCTGCGCTCCGGTCGCTCCGGTCAACTTTCTCTCTGCCGTTTAGCTTCGAATAAAATTATTCCGCAGGAAACCGCCAGATTTAGGCTTTCGACATCGTTTTCCATCGGAATTATCAAACTTTCGGTGATTTCATTTCTTTCCGAAAACCTCAAACCGTGCGCTTCAGAACCGAAAATTAACAGTCGAGGTTTTTTCCAATCAATTTCCGTATAACTTTTTTCCGCATTTATATCGGCGCAGATTGATTGAAGATGATTTTCTGTTGCCCATTTCAATGTTTCTGAAAAATCCGCATTTTCCCAAACCGGAACGCGAAAAGCCGCGCCCATCGAAGCTCGCAGAGTTTTTGGCGAAAAAGCATTTGCCGAATTTTTCGTTAAAACAACGCCGTTCGCTCCGGCAGCTTCCGCCGTTCTAAGAATCGCGCCTAAATTGCTCGGATTATTGATTTCGTGAAGCAGCAAGATGAGCGGAAATTTTTTTGTTAAATTCGCTTCGATTTTTGCTTGTCCGGTTTGAGGTTTTTCGGCAATTAAAACAACGCCTTGCGAGTTTTTTGTATCAGACAATGAGTTAAAAATTTGTTCGGAAACCTCAAAAGTTTCAATTTTTAAGTTTGAAAATTTATCCAGCAAATCTTTTCCGCGTTCATTTTCGGCAAAAGTTTCAGTATAAAAAACTTCCGTAATCGCCACAGCTGAGCGCAGAGTTTCTTCGACAAGCCGAATGCCTTCGACAAAAACCGCGTCCTTTATTTTGCCGTCGCGCACTTTTCCGGCGTGTTTTAATCTCTGATTGTCGCGGCTGGTGATCTTCAATTATTTAAAATTAAAAATACTCGCGGCGGGATTCGAACCTGCGACTTCTTCCTTCGGAGGGAAGCACTCTATCCACTGAGCTACGCGAGCATAAAGTAAAGTTATTAAATGGAAAAAATAGTTTAAATGTGAAAAGTGAAAAAGTTTCTAATATTTTCTGTTTTAAGTTTTAGCAAAAATCGAAAAAAACTATTCATAATTGAAAACAATTACAAATTCAAGTAATACTTTTACACTTTTACAATTTTTCACATTTAAACTTTTTTCATTTCGCCTGAATTGTCACGCTTTTAACCACAACATTTTCCATCGGTCGTTCGCCTTCTTTCGGCGTAACTCCGGCGATTGTGCGGACATTGTTCATTCCCTCGATGACTTTGCCGAAAATCGTGTATCTATTATCAAAGTCAGGTTCGCGTTTGAGCGTTATAAAAAACTGCGAATTTGCGGAATTTTCGCTCTGCCCGCGAGCCGCGCCGACGATTCCCATATCGTATGGAATATCGGAAAATTCCGCCGGAACGTCCGGTTTGGATGAACTTCCCATGCCGTCATTGCTCGGATCATTATCTTTAGAATTCGGATCGCCGCCCTGAATTACCGATTGATTGATGCGGTGAAAAGTCGTACCGTTATAAAAACCCTCGCGGGCAAGTTCCTTAAACCGCGTAACCATTTCCGGCGCGATATTAGAATAAAGTTCGATTTTTATCGTGCCGAATGCAGCGGCGTTTTCCATTTCGATCACGGCGATCTCATTATCGGCAACCGGCGCAACGCCTTTTTTAACTTCCGCCGGAGTTTCCGCAGTATTTGAATTGGAATTTGAAGTTCTTGTCTGATTACAGGCAATAAAAAAAACTGCCGTTAAACTTATCAGTAAAATTGTAATTTTCTGTTTCATAAATAGTTTAAATATTAAAAAATCTTCTCGCTGTCAAGCATAATCGTAACTGGACCGTCGTTGACGAGTTCGACATCCATCATCGCCTGAAAACGTCCGGTTTCGACTCTTTCGATTTGTTTCCGCGCCTGATTAACGAAATATTCATAAAGCGCATTTGCCTGTTCGGGCAATCCGGCTTTGATAAACGAAGGTCGCCGACCTTTCCGTGCATCACCGTAAAGCGTAAATTGCGATACGACCAATAAATCGCCGTTGATGTCTAAAAGCGAAAGATTCATTTTGTCTTCCGCGTCTTCAAAGATACGCAGATTCAGAGTTTTTTCCAGAAGATAATCAGCTTCCTTTTCCGAATCTTCGCGCGAAACTCCCAAAAGAACAAGAATTCCCCTGCCGATTTCGCCGACCGTTTCGCCCGAAACCGTAACTTTTGCCCGCGAAACTCTCTGGATAACAGTTCTCATAGAAAGTAGAAAGGTGTAAAAGTTTGAAAAGTGTAAAAGGTGAAAAAGCAAATTATTTGAAAATAAAAGGAAATGAATAAATCAAAAAAAAACTTTTTCACCTTTTACACTTTTCTACTTTTTCACTTTTATCCTTCGATATAAACCTTTTCCATGACGACCGCGTCAACGGGTTTGTCGCGGGAATTCGTTTCGACCGTAGCAATTTCGTCAATTACATCCTGACCTTCGATAACTTTTCCGAATTTCGTGTAGCTCGGCGGCAGCGGATAATCTATATGCATTATAAAAAACTGCGAGCCGTTCGTGTTAGGTCCCGAATTTGCCATCGCCACCGTGCCTTTATCGTAAGTTCCTTGATAAAGATCGGAACTTTTATCGATTTCGTCGTCGAATTTTCCGCCCCAAGCCGATTCGCCGCCGTAACCTTCGCCTAACGGGTCGCCGCCCTGAATCATAAAATTTTCGATCACACGATGAAAAATCACGCCATCGTAATAACCTTTTTCCGCCAAAAGCCGAAAATTCTCCGTCGTTTTCGGCGCGTCC
>CAYUGW010000063.1:6502-11997 GCA_964444245.1 uncultured Blastocatellaceae bacterium
ATACCTTTTACTGTCTTCCTCAACATTCTTAATTCTATAAAGAGTTTCTGAATTTAAGATTGCAATTTTGCTGTCAGGAATCGTTAAAATAAGTTCTCCGGACTTATCATTAAAATTGTTAAAATACTCAATAAATTTCGTAGTAATATTAAGATCGGGATCTACAAAAACAAGCCCGTTATTTTCGGTAAATTCATCATAATCAAAGATTTTTATATTATTATCAATTTCAATTTTTTTTATAGATGCGGAAATTTCATTAACAATTGGTTGTAAAATAACTTTTTCTTTTCTTAGATAATCTTCTCTTTGAAGCTTTAAAATTTCTTTTAACTCATTTTGTTTCTGTGTTCGGTCTTCTTCTGTTAATAATGAATTTCTCAAATCTTTTACTATTTTAAAAATTTGATTGCCGTAAATTGGAAAACAGCCTGAAAAATCTAGAATCTTGTAAGCCGTTTTCACTCTATTAATCTCAGAACTGCTGCTTAAAAGTTCAGATTTATCAATAAATGCGATTTTTCTTACAATAGAATTTGTCTGCGAAAACGAAGCAGAAAATAAAATAAAAACTAAAATAATTGATGAAAACAAACGCTTTAATACTTTCATTTAATTTTTACAACCGGCTGATCCGGATGAGCGGGATTTGGAATAACTTTTTGATTTCGGCAATCAACTTGCAAATCCAAAACCTCTAAAATTGTTTGTCCGATAAGAACTTCATCACCCAAAACCATTGCGCCTTCTTCCGTTTCGCGTCCGATGATGTTAAAAATTACCGGTTCGGTTAATTTCACAATGT
Organism: uncultured Blastocatellaceae bacterium; assembly: GCA_964444245.1. Lineage (GTDB taxonomy): Bacteria > Acidobacteriota > Blastocatellia > Pyrinomonadales > Pyrinomonadaceae > JAHCHG01. The sequence continues at coordinate 7,308 of CAYUGW010000063.1, forward strand.
CTTTACGTCCATCCGCATATTCGGCAACTCGCTCGCCGCGTGAGAGCAAACCGAGTATTTTCATTACGTTAGCGGGAATAACCGAAGATACTGCGCCTGTATCAATTAATGCATCAGCTTCATATTTACGGACTTCATCCTCACTGATTTCGCCTCTTTGCCGGCGGCTCGCGTCGTAGGAATTGGTAAGTTTAACTTTAACTCTGACTTCGCCCATTTTGTTATACTCCCAAAATAAATCTTTCAATTGCTAATGCTACACCGTTTTCGTCGTTGCTCAAAGTCGCCCGAAACTTTTCATTTTCAAGTAATTCGGGCGAAGCGTTGCCCATCACGACAGCAGTTCCGGCGTATTCGAGCATTTCAAAATCATTGAAATTATCGCCGATAACCATCACATTTTCGGCAGAAAGTTCGTTGATTATGGCGAGTTTTTCAACACCGATTCCTTTTGAAGCGTCGGACGGCAAAATATCGAGCAGCGTAAAATCGAGATGCGGATAAATGGTTGCTAAGATATTGGCTGAAGTGTTAAGTTCTGATTCCAGAACTCTTTGCAGCCGGAGCATCGGCGCACACGCGCCCGAAAATGAAACATGTACGGTTTCGTTTTCTTCCAAAATATCTTCCAGATTCGGAACGTGTTGAATTGAATTTTCCGCTTCCTCGCCGTGCAGCGTTTTCGACCATTTGATATAACTTTGCAGGGGCAGATTTTCTTTTGATACGCGGTCGTAATACAAAATGCCTTTCCCGTGCGGATCGCAGCTCATCATCGCGTCCGCGCCGAATTCATTGCCGACGCGCAGAATCTCATACAAAGTTTCATGGGGAATCAGCGAAACCGCCACATTTTCGAGCGTTTCGGCATATTTCAAAAGCGCGCCGTTATGACAGATCAGCGGCGCATTGAGATTTAATTCCAAACCGACGGGCAGCGCATCACGAAAACGCCTGCCGGTCGCAATCGTTACCAGAACGCCCATTTCTTCGGCTTTTTCGATAGCACGCAGATTTTCTTCGGGAATTTTTCCGCGAGAATTCAGAAGTGTTCCGTCAAGATCGAGTGCGAGTAATTTTATCATTTATGGCAAGTTTTGTTCCTTTTGCGTTGTTTTAATTAGAATACGCAAAAGAATCGAAATTTGCCAAAAGCATAAAAGAGAAAGTGTTGAAAGTGTCAAAAGATCGAAATTTGTAGCTTTATGGAAAAAGTTATTTAATCCTTGAGGTTCAAAAAATTCGTTGTTTGATAACATTTTTTGAGTATCGTAAAACCAAAAGGCAAATCTGGAAATTAAATAACCGGAAAAAAATACAGAAAATATTTGAATTCTAGCTGAAAAAAGAGTTACAAAAATCAGACCTGCAAGCAGTAAATTTAACAAAAGAAATTGCGGATGTTTATCGGGAAAACAATAGGGACCTGAAAAACTCCCTAAACCTTTGGCTTCATCCTCAGCCTGCTTCTTAAAATATGCGTTGCGTTCAATTTCTTCTTTGATTGTATAGGCACTAAGACTGGCAAATGAAAAGATAAATAAAGCAAGACTAAAAATTAATAAAAGTTTGCGCTCCGGTTTTGGAATAATTTCGTTTGAAAACATTTTTGTAGTTCCTCAAACTTTATTAGACACCGAAAAATCGGGAAAGTTCCGATAAAAAATCATTTTGCCTGATGTTCTTCCATATAAGCGCGGAGAAGTTGATTGATTTTTTGCTGATAATTTTGTCCGTGTTCTTTAAAAAAATCAATAATATCGCGGTCAATTGCCAGAGTTTCCTGAGCATTTGTTTGAATGGATTTTAAACCTCGGCGAACAACGGCATTTTTAAACATTTCCGGCGTTATTTTAGGAATATCGGAATAATCAATATCTTCATCCTTCATATTATCTATTCTTTCCCAATCAGTACCGTATTTTGTCGAACTAGATTTCTTGTTCATATTTTTCAGCTTTTCTCACTGAGATGATTCTAAATAAATCATCCATTTCTGTGTGTGCAATGGTAATTACAGTATCCCGCAAAAGTCCGAAAGTTAAATAACGAACTTCACCGTAATCAAATCTGTTATCAATTTCCGTTACAATATCAAAATCGAAAATCTGCCAAATGTCTGCAAAATCAAAACCGTGTTTTTGCAGATTTATTAAGCGTTTTTCTTCATCCCATTCAAATCTCATTGTAGTCTTAACAATTGTTGCACGTCAATTTTTTCCTTCGGCGCGGATCTTTGCTCTTTGCTCTGCGAGCCAGATTTGATAGGCGCGTTTGCCGCGTTCGAAATCGGCGGCGGAAGCGTAGAAATGATGAGAGCCGTCGTTTTTTTCAACATTCAGAACGTAAAAGATATAATCGGTTGTTGCCGGATTGAGTGCGGCATTGATCGAACTTTCGGAAACGGAAGCGATCGGTCCGGGCGGGATTCCGCCGTATTTTCGCGTGTTATACGGCGAATCGGCTTCGATGTCGCTTTTATGAATCGTGCCGTCCCAGCGGTTTTGCATTTTGGCGACATAAACGACCGTCTGATCTATGCCGAGCGGAATGTTTCGGCGAATGCGGTTGTAAATGACCGAAGCGACAATCTGACGTTCGGCATCAACACTCGTTTCGGTTTCGATCAGTGAGGCGATCGTGACGATTTCGTGCGGCGTTCTTCCCAATTCCTTGGCGCGTGCATTCCATTCCGGTTTCCAGATTTTCCTGAATTGCTCGACCGTGCGTTTGATAATATCCTGCGGTTTTGAATCCGGCGGAAAATTGTAAGTGCTTGGATACATATATCCTTCGAGGTTTTTTGCGAGCGGATCGAGGTCTCTGATCAAACTCGTATCGTTCATCAATTCAAGCACCGCTTTGTCGTCCATCGGCGGGTTTTGCGGGAAATTTTCGGCAATTCTTTTCGCAATATCAAAGCGCGTAAAACCTTCGGGAATCGTTAAACGGGTCGTGCGTTCTTCGCCTTTTTCGAGTTCCTTTAAGACCTGCAAGGGCGAGATCGGCGACGGGAATTTGAATTCTCCGGCTTGGAAATTGGTTGAATCGCCGAAGGTTCTCAGATAAATCTGGACGGGAAGTTTGGCGACCAGAATTCCTTCGTCGGAGAGCCGGTCAATAATCTGATTCGGCGTTGTGCCGCGTTCGATCTTGATAAATTCTGTCGTTTTTTCGTGGTGGTGCTGTGCATTTAGCGAACTGTAAAGCCAGTAAGAAAATCCGACGACCGCTAAAATTGACAAGAAAAATAATGCGAATAAAATTTTTATATATTTCATAATGACAATAAAAATTTTAGCAAAAAACGCCGATTTAAACCATTTAAAAAACTTTATGAAAAAGCGAATATTTATTGCGGTTGATATTTCCGACGAAGTTCGGCGCAAAGTTTCCGATTATATCGAAACATTGCGAAGAGAATTTAAAAATTTAAAGGTCGGTTGGGAACAGGCGGAAAAACTTCATATTACGCTGAAATTCTTAGGCGATGCGGAAGCGGAAAAAGTCGCCGATGTAATTAAAATCTGCGAAAAAATCAGCGCAAACTTACAAAGATTTTCAGTCAAAATCGAGAAAACCGGAGTTTTTCCAAACCTCAAGAAAGCGCGGATTCTCTGGCTCGGATTACAGGAAGAAACAAACTCTTTGAAGAAAATTTACGATTTATTGGAAAATGAATGCGAAAAAATCGGTTTCAGAAAAGAAAAAAGAAATTTCAAACCGCATCTGACTTTAGCGCGAATCCGGCAGCCGAACAAATCTTTTGAATTGGCAAAAAAACATCTCGAAAAAGGGTTCGAGCCTGTCAGATTTGAAGTTTCCGAAGTCGTTATTTACGAAAGCAAACTTCAAAAGGCAGGCTCTGTGTATTTTCCGGTCAAAAGAATTTCTATTTAGCCGAGAGTTTTGACGGATTTTTCGCGGATTCTCTTTCTTCGAGATATTTTTCAATCGCTCTGGTAACTTCTTCGCTGTCGGGTTCGACTTTCGACGAAAATCGGGCGACGATTTCGCCTTTATGATTCGTCAGAAATTTATTGAAATTCCACGAAATATCGCCGCCGAATTCGCCGTTTAACTCTTTATCGGTCAGGAATTTGTAGAGCGGATGCGCGTCTTCTCCCTTGACCGAGATTTTGGCAAAGAGCGGAAACGAAACCTTAAATTTCGTCGTGCAAAATTCCTTGATTTCCTCATTTGTTCCGGGTTCTTGACCGTTAAAATTATTTGCCGGAAAACCTAAAACCTTGAAACCTTTGTCTTTATATTGATCGTAAATTGCCTGCAAACCTTCATATTGTTTCGTATAACCGCATTGGCTGGCAGTATTTACGATTAAAAGCACATCGCCTTTGTATTTTTCCAGACTCGTATCTTTTCCTTCGATATTCAGCGCGGAATATTCATAGACGGATTTTTTGTTTGAACTGTTGGAAGTTGATGTATTTATAACGACAAATCCACCAAGTAAAATTGCGACAAACAACATCAAAAGCAGTTTTTTCATAGTTTTATTTCTCTTGTGTAAATTTGAGAAATCAGTTTCTCAAATTTAGTTTAAGAAAACAAGGTCAAAGTTTCAAAATTTGACAAAAAGTTTGTTTATTCTAAACAGAATAAGTGGAGAAAATTTATATTAAGCAAGCGGTCTTTACTTTGTAAATTATATCTTTCGCGGTCAAAGACC
>CAYUGW010000064.1:0-11891 GCA_964444245.1 uncultured Blastocatellaceae bacterium
TTAATATCCAAAAAAGTGAATTTTTTAATTTTTTCACAATCCTCCGAGTGAAATTACATCATTAGTTTCAAAAGTTTGAGAAAAGGCAAAACGGCTTCCGTCAGGCGACCAGGCGAATGACGAAATTTTCTCAGCAGCAATATTTTCTATCAATTGAAATTTTTCGTCGGCGACAGATAAAAGCAAGATTCCGGTGTTTTCGCTGTTATTAAAAATCATTGTGAGAAAATTATTGTTCGGATGCCAGACCATTTTCCGCCTGGTGATCGGAATCGGAAATTCTAATTTGTTCAACAAACGGCGGTTTTCGCGGCTGACTAAACCTACTTTCCAACGCGGATTTTTACCGCCGTAATCCATAAAATGAAACGCAATCGCCTGACCGTCGGGCGAGACGACCGGATTCAAAGCAAGATAACCGGTTAATTGTTCGGGCGGCTGATTGGCTTCAACTGCGACACTCCAAAGAGTCGGCTTTAATGAACCTCTTTGAAAAACGACTGTTTTTCCATCGGGCGAAAAACTCGGCGAAGTATCATGCGCTGCGTCGGTCAATTGCCGAATATTTTGCCCGCCGGAATCGGCTGCCGCCAGCGAAATTTTACCGTTTTGCAGAGTCGAAAAAACCAATGTATTGTCAACAGGCGAAACTGTCAGAGCCGAAGTCAGATTTGAATCGGTCGTCAATTGCTGCGGAGCTGTTCCGTCGGGATTTATCTGCCAGATTTCATTTTTTCCGCTCGCCCACGAGTTGTAAAAAATTCTTCCGTCGCTTGACCAGGCAATTGTGTCAATCAGACTCGATTCGCCGAACACCTGTTTCGGCTGAAGGGTATTTGTCTTTTCCGCAAAATCGGCGACGTGCAGACTCGAATAGACCTTTTTCTGTAAGGTAAAAAGATTTCCGCCCGAACTGCCGAGCCATTCATAGCCATTTAAGTCGTCGGTTAACTGACGCTCTTCACCTGTTTTACGCGAAATTTGCCGGATTTGTCCGGCGGGGGAATGCGGTTCGTATTCGATAAACGCCAGATTTTCAGCATCTTTCCAGGCGATATTTTCGATAAGATTCCAACGCTTTTCCGATAAATACTGCTCGCTTCCATTTTCGGGATCAACCAGCAGAATTTTATAAAACGAGCCGTTTTCGTCCGTTTCCCGAACTGCGGCAGCAATTGTTTCGCCGTCCGGCGACCAGGCGACAGGGCTTGTCCGAAATATCGGAAACACACGGGTTTCGCCTCTTGTCGTGACCAAAACTTTTTGATTCGAGCCGTCCGCGTCGGCGGTTTTCAGGTAAGTTTCCTTAACCGAACTAAACGATTCGGTAAACGCGAATTTTTTCCCGTCGGGCGAAAAACTGACCGAAACATCAACCGCAACTTCAGGAAGCGATTCGGGCAAGCCGCCATACAAAGAAACGCGCGACAATGTCAAAATAGCCGAATTTTTAGAAAATACCGAATAATATGCGTAATCGCCGGCGGGCGAAACCGTTAAGCCGACAAAATTAACATCTTGCGGCGGCAAAACCTGCGTTTGATTTCCCGTTTCAATTTGCCGAATCCATAAACTCTCGCCCGTTTCTTCCTTCTGAGAAAAAACTATGCTTTTTCCGTCGGGCGAAACCGCCGCGTTAGTAACTTTTCCGCTGTTTGTCAGACGGGTAAATTTCGGTTGAAAAGCCGTGTCCGGTTTATTTCCGTTAAACCATACAAAGGCGATTCCGAAAATACCGATTAATGAAATAATGCCGAGAGCAATCAGAAAATAAGGTTTTTGTACAGGAAAAACGGGCGAGAATTTTTTTTGTTCGACCGGTGAAGAATGCGTTTCCGGCTTTTTTACTTCGGCAATAAAGCGATAACCGCGGCGCGGGACGGTTTCGATAAAACGCGGCTTGCCTGCATCGTCGCCCAAAACTTTGCGAAGCATTTTAATATTGAATGTCAGGTTGTTTTCCTGAACAAACCGGTCGTGCCAGATTTTTTCCATTAAAAAATCTTTTTCGAGCAATTGTCCGGCATTTTCGACAAAAATTTGAAGCGTATCAAAAACCTTCGGTGTCAGCGAAACAGGTTCTCCGTTGTGAAGTAAAATCTTCTCCGAAATGTCTAAACGGAAGTCTGCAAACTCATAAAACTGCTTTGTTTCCAATGACATAGAATTCTCTCACAAATTTCTCACAAAAATCTCATAGTTATCTCAGGAGTTTCTTGGCAAAAAGATTTTATCCTGTTTGTCATCGCCTCGTAATGCGAATGATAACACATATCAGAACGCGTCGAAACATTTATTATCAATCGAAAATGTAGAAAAAAGGAGAACAAATGGCAAATAATAAATACGATTTTTACGCATGGATTCATGCACCTAAATTTGAAAGAAGAATAGATATTGTGTCTTTTGGTATCTGGGAAGAAGTTTCCGGCAACACTTTTATTCCGGATGACAAATTAGAAAAACTTAAAGTTCAGTTCAAAAGTATGAAAAGACCGAGTCCGATGATCTTTTCCTGGATTCCCGATAATTCAAATGAAAAAATGCTTTTTCAGAAACTTACACCTAAAGATCTGTTAACTGTTGAGCTTAAAGTAATACTTCGTGCCAGTAACAATTCGACTATTGCTTCATGGAAATGGAGTTTTTACGATGTCAGTGTTAAAAGGCTTCAACCGATCAGGAAAAAAGTAAAAGTTATAACTACATTTTCTAATTTTGATGTGGTGAATGTAGTCCAAAACGCGGCAGAAAATTGATCCGGTATATTTAAAATTATTAATGAAATATTTTTCTCAATTTGTCTTATCAATTTAGATGAGCAGTTAATTAAATTTATCGAAATAAAAGGAGAAAAAATTAATGTCAGAAAAATTAAAAATGCCCCGAAACAAATTTTTTCAAAGAGCTTGGCAACTGAGCTTTGTAGTATTGCTCTTTTCGATTTTGACGAATTCCGGTTTCGCCCAAACGGGAAGCCGTGATCCGTCAATCACGGCTTCCAAAGAAAAAATCGCGGCTGAGTCTCTGATTGAAAATACGGAAGTTGTGGTCAAAATTACTGCTGTAAAGGACAATGCCGTCGCTGTCAACGAATATTTCAAACCGGATGAAGGTAATAAATTTGTTTCGGTTCAAGTTGTTATAGAAAACAAGAGTTTAGATGACTGGAAGGTTGAACCGGACAATTTTAAGCTCAAGGACGCGGAAGGCAATGTTTATGAAACAGAAAATGCTATTTTTGGTCTTTCTGAAGTAACTAAACCGACTTTGAAATCCGGTCTGGTTGACGGCGGCGATTTAGTTAAAGGTTGGATAACGTTTCAAGTCGGCAGCAGCGTCAATGTTAAAGACTTGAGATTAAGATACGAAGATTTCATTTCTCTGTTGTCGGAATCAAACTTTAAATCCGGTTGGATTTCATTGTCGGCAGTTCTCAAATAAAAGAGTTCGGCTTTCCGGAAGTTCTTTCGACGAAAGGGAAACTGCCGCGGTTTTCCGCCGGATTTAATTGTGGAAAGACAAATGAATGAAATTTTGAGAGATTGTTAAAAAAAAAAATCTCGAAGGTTATTTCAAAAAAAACTTTGGAGCAAAAAAAATGGGTAGTAATTTGACTTTAACAATTAAAAATTATCATAACGGCGGCGGCGATTTACAGCTGAAAATCACGAGTTCCGCAACTTCCGAAAAAGTTCTCAGCGGGCAGAAAATCATTAAATTGATCGTTACAAGAAAGCCGGATCAATATTCGTCGCGGCTCGGAATGTTCGCGTTTTTGAGAAATAATCAGCCCGGTTATCAAAGTTTAGGATTTCCGCAAGCGACGATTGCAATGGAAAGATTTTCCGATTCCGATGGTAAATTTATATCAACGACTTTAATTGATTATTTCGATGTCTATGTTGATAAAGTCGCTTCAAAAGGCGCGGAAGAAGAAATAACCTTTCGGGTCAGATCGAAATCGTTGGAATTTACGATTTCTAAAGTCGAACTAATCCCTTAAAATAAGGAAAACGCCTTGAAAGACAACCGCTTCAAATATTCCAATTTCGACGAAGTTTTCGGCGAACTCCAAAGTATTCAACGGGTTAAACGAAATAAATCCGACACAATTATCGTTATTTCGGCTTTACTTTTTCTACTGATTTTCGGGATTATCACATATATCGCTTCGGAAGATATTTGGACGCTGCCGTGTTGCGTAGTTATTCCGTTTCTGCTTCTTTTTATGGTCGTCCGGCAAATATTTTCGACGAAAAACGATGAACTCAAAATTTATCAAAACGGCTTTACTTATAAAAGTTCCGGGAAATATCAAACTTGTTTGTGGTCAGAAATCGAAAGCTTTGAACATATAAGTTCACGGCATAGCAACGCCTTTGACATTGAACAGGGAATTCATCCGCTCGAATCCGTTACGAAAAAGGGCGGTGAAATTATTATATTAAGCGACGGTTTAAGCGGAACGACGGAAATCGAAACTCGATTGAAGAAATTTAAAAAAATGCCGAAAAAACGAAATAAACGCAAAAAATTAAGTAGAGGGACAGAATAGTTTTTAAAATGAAACCACAGATAGACACAGATTAACACTGATGCTGATTAGATTTTAGCTGTGTCTATCTGTGGTTTCATTTATTAAATATTTTTGTCCTCTTACTTATTTGAAATTATTTATTAAAAGTCATCTCAAAAATACTAACCTGTCAGTTAAGCAAGCGGTCTTTGACCGCGTTTCCCTTATAAAATAACGGTGAAACGCGGTCAAAGACCGCTTGTCTTACCCAATATTTTATTTTTGAGATGACATCTACTTTTCCAGATTTTTCAAACGCTTTTCCATCTCACGAATCGTCCGTGCCATTTCGCCCAGACGACGAAAAGCGGCGGTCGAGCGCAGCCAGTCGCGGTTGTCGAAACCCGGAACGCCGGAAATTACTTTTCCCGCTTCGACATCGTGCGAGGTTGCCGATTTTGCCGTTAAAACCGCGTCGTCGCCGACTCTTAAATGTCCGGCGATGCCGACCTGTCCGGCTAAAATCACGCGTTTTCCGATGACCGAACTTCCTGCCAAACCGGTTTGCGAGCAGATCAGAGCGTCTTCTTCGACCGTGCAGGAATGTCCGATCTGCACGAGATTATCGATTTTCGCGCCGCGCATTATCCGCGTTTCGCCGACCGAAGCGCAATCAATCGCCGCGCACGCGCCGATTTCAACATCATTTTCCAGCACGACGCGCCCGACCTGCGGGATTTTCAGCCAGCTTTTCTCTTCCGTTCTGGCATAACCGAAACCGTCCGAACCGATTACAGCGTTGTTGTGAATAATGCAGTTTTCGCCGATTTCGCAGTTTTCCCGGACGGAAACATTGGAATGAATGACCGAATTTTTGCCGATTTTTACATTGTCGTAAAGCGTTACATTCGGAAAAATCTTGACATTTTCGGCGATTTCGCAGTTTTTTCCGATCACGACATTTGCCGAAATTTCAACCGTTTCGGCAATTTTCGCGCTTTCGTCAATTACTGCCGTCGGATGAATAAATCTCACAATTTCAGGTTCGGGATGAAAAATTCGTAAAGCCCGTGTGTAAGCTAAATACGGATCTTTCGCCCGCAAAACGGCGATGTCGATCCGTTCGCATTTTTCTTTTTCATTGAGGAAAATTGCGCTTGCGTTTGTTAATTTTATCTGCGGAGTGTATTTCGGATTGGCAAGAAATGTGATCTGTCCGCTTTCCGCAATATCGAGTCCTGCCGCGCCCGTAATTTCCGCGCCTTCATCGCCCTGTTCGATATTTGTTAATGTTTTTTTAGCTAATTCTGCAAGTTTCATATAAAATTTTAGTAATGTCTGAATAAAAAGTAAAAATTATTTTAAATCTTTTGCAACAATTCAGCCAGATGATAGTGTAAATTATGCACCATTGAAATCTCCCAAATCCAATTAATAATAATCAAGTAAGGGGTAATTATATGAACGATAAGGTTTTATCTAAATCTGAAAAGATTTATACGGTTGAGGAATATTTAAACTTCGAGCAGCGCGGCGCAAACCGGCACGAGTTTCACGGCGGAAAAATTTTAGCCGCATCGAGCGCGAGCCGAAGACATAATTTAATCGGAAGCAACACGATAATCGCGCTCGGAAGCCGTCTGCGCGGGCATAAATGCGAAATTTATATCAATGGAATGCGCGTCAAAATGTCGGATTTCGATTATTGCTACCCGGACGTGATAATCGTCAAAGGGGAACCGAAGTTTGAGGGAAACGAGTTGGATATTCTTTTGAATCCGACCATAATTGTCGAAATTTTATCGAGAAGCACGCTTTATTACGATAAAACCGAAAAGCTCGAAGCTTATTTAAAAATGGACAGCGTGCGCGAATATCTGCTGGTTAAAGAAGAAGAAATGCGCGTCGAACATTATGCCAAACAAAATTCCAAACAGTTTATGTTCAGAATTTACAGCGAACCCGAAGAAATGATCGCGCTCGAATCAATCGGGTGCAAGGCTTCGCTTTCGGAAATCTACGCGCAAATCCAGTTTTAACAAATACTCGAATCGAAAATTTAAAATATAATTTACCAACAACCAGCCGGTAAGTTATAAATGTTTTAGGCAGATTTTTTCAAACAGATTTTATGAAAATCGAACGCAAACAATTCGACCGAAAATTTTCACGGCAAAATGGCTGGCATCAGCGCGTTTCGGTTTATCCGGCAAATTAAAAGTCTGACAATCGACAAACAAATTTTTTAGAAAACCCGTTGCTTAAAACTTTAGAAAAGCAACGGGTTTTTCTCATTTTTTATGTAGAAAAAATACAACACGGCGCAAAAGAGTCAGTTGAAAAATGAAGATTTAAGCAATGAATAATTTTGAGCCGAACGAACGCGGAAATTGTGGCAAAGTTGAGAATTTCAACTTATTCTGGCGACTTTGCTGAATCCGTAAACCGAATTGATCGCCGGGCGATTTTCGATATTTTCATCCTTTATCCAAATATATTTTGAATGCGGCGTTGCTCTATTTACATAATTTATCAAGCCTTCGATGTTACGTTTGGTGCTGGTCTTAAAATCCAGTAAATCAAACTGTCCGTCACCGGTTTCGGCGACAAAAGTATAAATGCTGACCGCGCCTTCGACGCGCACATTGTGAAGTTTTTCGACAATGTTCGCGTCCGTCAGGTCGTTCCATTTGAAATATTGGGAAGTTCCGCCGGATTGCCAGTAATTTACTTTAAAAATTTCGCATCCGTCGGAGTCGCATTTAACTATTTTTCGGCGTTGAAAGCTGAGAATTAAAAAGGTAAGCAGCATAACGCCTGCAAAGACACCGGTTATAATAACCAGAAAATACGCCGAATTATTTAATCCGGCGGCAGTCATTCCGGGCATTTCATCCGAAATCAGCATAAAAGCAAAGAGCAAAAAGATGCCGCCAAGTATCAATCCTAAGATTTTCAAAGCTTTAAATGGACTCTCGCGGAAAATTTTTGTTTCCAACATTATTTGAATTTCTCCTTTGTTTTGGTATCTACTCCGAAATTCGGTGCAGATATTAAATAATGCGGAAAATTAATAAAAAATACGACAAAATAGATTATAAGGAATTTTTGTCAATTAAAAAGTAGAACGTGCCAAGAAATGAATCTTCGTACGCCATAAAAATTGCGCCGGAAATGTCGGCAAATGAAATTATGATCGTCAATCTTTCGGGGCGCGGCGATAGGATGTTGAACAGGTTCAGCAAATGCTGAAGGCGTAGTCGGTTGGCTACAAATTGAAAAATACCGGTTTTTGATAGCGATTAAATTTATGTTTTTATTTACGGTATTCCGATATTGAAAAGATGCTGTCATCAATTAAATAATCTTTTTGCATTTCAACTATATCTAGTAAAACTGTATCGTTACCGGATCTTAGTAACCATGATGCCGGCATTTTTACATTGTCAATTAAGGTGTAATTAAACAAGCAAATGACAGCATCTTTAGTTTCGACCTTATTTATCAAACCTGTTTCAATATCAAAGTAAAGCGATTCGATTTCGCCGTTCGGTTTAAATGCTTTGACGTGGTAATTTTTTCTGCCGGCATAAACAACAACTCCGAGAACTCCCATTTTTTCATACATTTCCCGAACAAATGTCATGGCAATAAATTTCTCATTGTTTGAAAATGAAGAAAACGCTTTTATATTTCCTTCGATTATTTTTTTTTCGCCTTTAATGTATGTTTTTTGGAGCGACCAGGGATGGTTTTGACCATCCGATCCGGCAAAAACAAATATTTTAGGCTGTTTCGATGCCGGATTCTTATCGGTCATCTCCATTTTCATTACTACTTTATTCGGTATTTTCAAATACATTTCAAAGGTTGAATTGTAATTCCAGGGACCTTCGATAGATTTCGGATTATATTTCTCGCTAAAACTATCGGTTTTTTCCCCCTTTTGGAGCTTCATAAAAGTTGATTCTAAGTTGTGAGGTGCCGCGAAAAAAACTCTACCCTTTATATAATATCTCTCGGCTTTTAAATTTTTACCTGCTGCAAATGTTACTTCTTCAAATCTGTCAAAAATCTCTTCAGCATTCGGATTTGATCTGTACCAACTGGAAAACCAGGGGGTTTGAGGCTGTAACTGAATAAAAGAAAAATTCATCGCCTCAGGTCCCTCATTTACGGTTTTCAAAGAAAATGAATTTGAATAAAGAAGGAAAATCGATAATCCGGTTATAACTATTGAAAGGGCAATCAAATTTTTCTTTATATTTAGAAAATTCGATTTAAATGAGGATGGTTCAACTGTTTCATCCTGCTCTTTTTTATATTGATTAAGCTGATGATCGGTCAGTATATTTAGCGGTAAATAATCCGTTTCCTGATAATTTTCTGCGGATTCCGCTTCAATCTTATTTTGATTTTTATCAGAGAGATTATTACCGGCAACTTCTTCTTGCTCTATTGAAGAATATTTAAAAGTATTTTCAATGATCGGGGTAGTTTTTTCGAAATTTTCCGTATTAGCAAAATTCGCCGCGTCTTGCCGTAAGTTTTTCGACTTGTTTGACTGATTTTCTTCGGTTGGTTTTAATTTCTTAATACATTTATTACAAAGCCCGCTTTTGATCGCTAAAAATATTTGACAGTCGTTACAATATAAAGAGTTCATATTTTTTTTACAGGTATGGAGTGTTTAAACGTTAGAGAATAAAAATATATAATCGGTGAAAATCTACCTCAAAGAAATTTTATAGCGTTAAAACTTGTTTGTCAATCATTATATTTTATGTTGAAAATGTTCGGATTCGGATCTGAAAATTGAAATAAACCTTTTTAAGAGTATAATTTATAAACAGGCAATGAAAGAACGAAGAGCCGAAGAATTTCTAAGTTTAAGCGATGCAAAAAAACGTTTCGTGCATTTTGAATTATGCAAAAATGCGCTTGAAATTTTAAATAATTATTTTAAGGAAACAGGCGAAATAAAATACGTCGAAACAATCGCCGGAACTTTGCAAATCGTTGATCCTGAATTGCCTTCGGACGCTTTCGAGTCGGCACAAAATGGCGAAAATTTATTTGACACGGATTACAGATTTGCCGAACCGATCGCTGCATTGCATGATGAAGACCTTGAATTTCCGAATCACATCGAATTTGCTTTTTATTCTATTTACAATCTTTTTCAAAGGTATGTTTTGAATAGAAATGTTGACGATTGGCTGATCGTCAATCAGGCTTTATCAGCGGAAATTTCAGAGGAAAAATGGACTGAATTGCTGAAAAATGCAATCGAAAAATCGAAATGGATAATCGAATCGAAAGAGAATTTCCTCAATTGAAGAAACAAAAAAAAGGCGGATTTATTTTGTTTCTAGCGGCGGGCGATCATGATTCGGAAACGACTGAAAAATTTGCCGATTTGCCCGTTTGCCGTCGGATTCGCGATTTCAAATGTCGAACAGGTTTCGGAAATACTGAAAATATGCGGCGGTCGTCTTTGCGGGGAAATTTTTGCCGGAGTAAGAGTCAGAACTGTCTGCCGCAAACGTATGGTTTAACATCGGTTTCGGTTTTATAAACTTCAATCGCCCGCTGTTTCAGCCGTTTCTGATTTTTTTTCATCATCGAAAATCAGGTTTTTGTATTTTGTGTAAAGGAACGAAATTATCAAAAGCAAAATTCCGAGAGAAACGAAAACTACGGTTTTTGAAATCGTGTCGAGTTCGGCGATGTCGTAGAAAAACAGTTTCAGCAAAGTTATTGCAAATAAAACGATGGCGAAAATTCGCAGGTGTATTTCTTTCAAGACAATTCCCAACACGATCAAAAATAAAGCATAAACTCCCCACAAAATGCTCAAGCCGAGTTTTAATGAACCGGAAAACCCAAAAATGTTCATCCAGGTAATCAGTTCGACGCTTGCCAAAACCAAGACCGAAAAATGCAGACTAAAATCAAAGAAAACTCGCAGAATATTTTCGGGAACATATTTGGTTAAAAATTCCTCTTTTATATATCTGAAACTTGCGTAACATAATCCGGCAAAAAACGCGTAGCAAATGTAGCGAATGAGCAGATTGAAAATCGTATGAGAAAACGGATCATCGGAATCGGTGAATAAATAACTCCGGCGCAATTCGCCCAGAGCATATAATCCGGCGGTCAAATAAATTATTACAATCAGAGCATTTAAGCCGAGATTTGAAAAGCCGAGAAACGCATTCTTGAATCTCTCGATATTAAGAAATGAAAGACAAGTCAAAAACAGCATCGTGTAATTTATCTGCCAGACGACGCTGTAAAGATACAGATCGTCGTTTTTGGTCGAATATGTTTGAAAATTCGGAGTCGTCGGCGTGATTTCAAGCGCGGTTTTAACTAATTGATAATCGTAATAATTCCCGATCTCGATGCGGAAAATGTTGTAAATTGCAAACAGCAGAATGGCGGAAAATGCGATATTAAAAACTGTTTCCAATTCTTTCGGAAGCGAGGAAACGAAATTTTTGTTTCGATTTAAGATCCATATAAACGCAAACGCCGCGACAAAAAATAATCCGACGGCGAAATAGCGATTGAAAACCGGAAAAAGAGTTTCGCTTTTATCGAAAAACTCATAATAGATCGTTCCCCAATCTCTGAAAAGGCTAAGGGATGCAATAAACATCAGCGGATAAGAAAAATTTTCAAACAAAGAAATCTGTTTGGTGCGTCCGATCCAGAACAAAATCGCGGCTTCCGCCGTCCAGATGAGCGTAATGAAATTGCCGTCAAACTGCACCGGAACGGCGATTGTAATAAACGTCAAAACAAGCGCGGCGGTCAGATAAACGAGGTCTTTGGTCGCCAGATTCAAACGGCTGATCGAATACGCAAACGCAAAATGAATCGCGGCATTGGCAACCGTAAACATTCCCGGAAGATTTTCAAATCCTTCGCGGCTGTTCAAGATTGACATTCCGAAACCATAGAAAATAAAAGAGTTTGCCAGAATTAGAGAAACATTTTCGATGGCAATATTTTCTTTTGAAACGAGTTTGTAAGCGATAAATGTCAGGTAAAAAATCAGGAAAAACACGGAAACAAAAAACATTCCGAGATAAAAATGCGACACAGCGGAAAAATAGTTAAGATACCAACCTGAAAAAATCAGCCACGTAACGATATAAGAGGAATAAAAAAGCGGTTTCCAGTATTTTTTGACCGAAATCGCTAAGATTCCGATGTTAATAATCGCAATATAACTGAATAAAATCGCGAAATTTCCCGAACCGTCGCTGATCAGAAACGGGATCGAATACGCGCCGACGAGTCCGAAATGCGCGATGATCTGGCGATTATAATTAAGTGCCGAAGCGACCGTAAAAACGGT
>CAYUGW010000065.1:0-11791 GCA_964444245.1 uncultured Blastocatellaceae bacterium
TGCCGATTTTCTTCTTGCTTTTGCCGAATCCGAATCTGAGTCCGGTCGAAAGCCGGAAATCGTTTCTCTCCGTCAGATCAATCGGGCGGCTGTTAAAACGGTTTCCGAGCGTTAAATGCCAGCCGAGCCAGTTGTTAATATCGGTCTGAAGTGATGCGTCGAAAAGCGCACGGACATCGCCCATCCGCGAGATATTCGGATATAAAACGGCGCGTTCGGTCAAACGGACACGGGAATTTAATTTTAATTTCAGCTCTTGACCGAGCAGCAGTTCGGCGGAATTTCGCCGGATTCCGGTCGAAAAATTCTCGTAATTGTTTGTAACGCCCATCGTAAAATCGAGATTCAGACGGTCTTTGCGAACCGAATGATAGCCCAGACCGCCGCCTAAAACGGCGCGCAGATCGAGTTTTTGCGGTTTGTTATATTCAAAATCGCCCGAACCGAAGGCAAACCATTTCCGATTAATGTCAGCATCGTAACGTGCGCCCGTCCAGATGCTCTGCGCCGTCGTTCTTCTGTTGCCGTTTGAAGTGTCTTTAATCTGCAGCGCGTTGGCATAAACGGTAAATTTATTGTTTCGTGTTTCGCGCACGCCGCGCAGTCCTGCCGTAAAGGTGCGCGTATCGGCGTTTCCGCTGGTCATACTGAATCCGACATCAAGAGTTCCGCTCCAAAAATCCGTCAATTTCGATTCTTCGATGCGCTTTTGTTCGGTTTCGTATTTTTTCTGATCTTCCGAGGTTCGGACGGCTTTGATCGCTTTTTTTTCGACCGTCAGATTCTCCGCTTCCGCCGTTTCGATCTTTACTTTGTCTTCTTCGGTTTCTAACTTGCCGTGAACGACCTTTCCGTCATCGAGCGTCAAGGTCAAAGGTTCATCCGAAATGATTTCCGCCACGGCAGACCATTTGATACGCACGGTTCCGGCGGATTCGGTTTGAATAACGACGAAATCGCCGTCTTTTTTGACGATTTTTCCCGTCAGGCGGTCACCGTTCGTCATAATTACCTGATCGGCGAAAATCTGTAAATTCAAAAAAAATATCAGTAGAAAAACAATTAAAAACTTAGGCATAAATCTTTATGTGTTTGGTAAATTTGGATTGTGGTGCAGGAAACGTGTCGGGTTTCCCAAAACTAAGATTCTAACAATAAAATCTATGATTGAGAAGTTTTTATAATTTAAATTTATGTTATTTTTAGTAAAGTGAGTAAAATATGGAGCTTAGAACCGTAAAAGCAACGCGATACGTGATGCCGCTCAAAGAAGGCGGTTCGATGCCGGCGATTATCGAAGCCGACGACGACGGGCTTTATGTACTGAAATTTCGCGGCGCGGGGCAAGGCATAAAAGCCTTGATCGCCGAACTCCTATCCGGCGAAATCGGTCGCTTTCTCGGCTTGCCCATACCCGAAATCGTGCTGGTCGAACTAGATCCGATTCTCGGGCAAACCGAAGCCGATCCGGAAATTCAGGAATTGATTCTGGCAAGCGGCGGCTTGAATCTCGCGCTCGATTATCTTCCCGGTTCGATCACATTCGATGCTTTGATCGAAACGCCGACGGCGCAGCTCGCGTCAAAAATCGTTTGGTTCGACGCGTTTACGGCAAATGTTGACCGCACACCGCGCAATGCGAATATGCTTTTATGGCACAAAGAATTATGGCTGATAGATCATGGCGCGTCTATTTTTTATCATCATAATTGGAATAAATTTTTGGAAAATGCAAACAATTCTTTCAAACAGATCAAAGATCACATTTTGCTTTCTTTTGCCGAAGAAATTGAGAAAATTGATGCGGAATTTACCGAAAAATTAACGTCTGAAGTATTGAAGGAAATTGTTGATTTGATTCCCGAAATCTGGCTTGAGAATGAAGATGAAAGTATTAAAACGGAAAAACTTCGCGCCGTTTATCTGGAATTTTTCACAAACCGTCTTCACGAACCGAGAAATTTTGTAAAGGAGATTGAAAATGCAAGAACTTTACAAATATGATTACGCTATTGTCAGAATCGTGCCGCGCGTCGAACGCGAAGAATTTATTAACGCGGGCGTGATTTTATCGTGTCTTCAGACGGACTTTCTCGGTTCAGGCATTGCGCTCGATGAAGAAAGATTAAAATGTTTCGCGCCCCATAGCGATATTGAAAATATCAAAATTTATCTGAACACGATTCCGAAAATCTGCGCCGGAGAAAAAGATGCCGGCATAATCGGTTCTCTGCCGAAACGCGCCCGTTTTTACTGGCTGACCGCCGTTCGCAGCACGATCATTCAAACTTCGCCCGTGCATTCCGGTTTATGCGAAAACCCCGAATCGCAGATCGAAAAACTTCTTGAAAAATATGTATATAACGAAAAACGGAAAACGGAAAACGGATAATTTCAGATTTATATTTTCCATTTTCCATTTTCATTTTTCCATTTTATTCGAATGCTTTTAGAACTTCATCGGCGTGTTCCGAGACTTTTACTTTTTTCATAATTTTGGCGATTTTTCCCGTTTCATCAATCAAAAAAGTCGTCCGGTTCGTTCCCATATATTTTCTGCCGTACATATTTTTCTCGCCGTAAACGCCGTATTTATTGACGATTTCTTTGTCCGTATCGGCAAGCAGTGTGAACGGCAGATCGTATTTCTCGATAAATTTCCGGTGCGATTTTTCATCATCGGTCGAAACGCCCAAAACCGTTATATTGTTCGCTTTGAGTTTCGGAAAACCGTCGCGCAAAGAACACGCCTGTTTCGTGCATCCGGGCGTGTCGTCCTTCGGATAAAAATATAAAACTATTCTTTCACCTTTGTAATCCGCAAGTTTTACTTGCTCACCGTCTTGATTTTTCGCGGTAAAATCCGGTGCCGCGTCGCCTTCTTTTAGCATAAATCTCCTGAAAATATGTTAAATTTAATGTTGGTAAAATTGTATCACCCAGGGCAACAAATGAAAAAGCTGACCGAAAAACAGGCTCTCGAAAAACTGAAAAACGTAAAAGACGATTTTCGGGAATCGATCAAAACAAATTACGAACCGCGCGCCAAAGATTGCTTAACGTGCGAAACCAAGGGCGCGTGCTGTCTCGACGCGCATTTCGTAAATGTTCATATTACAAGACTTGAAGCTGTTACGATTCTAAAAACTTTAGAAAAATTGCCCGAAGAAAAACTGCGGGAGATTTTTGAGCGAACCGAAAAAACAATCGAAAAATACGATTTAAAATCTTCCGGCGATACGTTTTCAAAAACATTCGCCTGTCCGCTTTTTGAAAAAGAAACCGGTTGTCCGGTTCACTTTGAAGGAAAACCCGCGCCGTGCATTCAGCACGCTTGCTATGAAAATAAAGAAGATTTGCCGCCCGACGAGCTTCAGGAAAACGTCGAAAGACAAATCGAAAGATTAAACACACGCACTTACGGCAACGCCTGGAACTGGCTGCCGCTTCCCGTCTGGCTTTCTAAATTCAAAATCGCAAATAAAACAGTTTACTAATTACCGCTAACTGTTGACAGACTTTAGTTTTCCGCCCAGAATCGTCATCGGAATCAGAAGCAGCAAAAAGGGTATGTGATACCAGAGCGGAACGTAATTCCAGAAAATAGATTGAATAAAAATTCCGATAAGCAGAAGTAAAATTCCTAAACAGAATGTTGATGTTTTGTTTTCTTTGGCGATTAAAGCGGCTAAGTAACCCGAAATTATCGAAATAATTATACTTCGGATAAGACCGATAATCAGAATCATTGAATCTACCGTGAAAGGTGTTTGATTTTTGACAGCCGTTTCAAATTCGGCTTGGTGACTTCCATACCAACCCGGCAGAAGAGTCATTAAAATCGCGTCGCTTCCAATCCAAAGAACCGACCACGCGATAAATCCGGCAACAATTCCCAAAATAATTTTTCCCATAATTTTTGCTCCTTTTTTTATTGGTGTGTTTCAGAATTTATGTTGAGGAAAAATACTTTCGGAATAAGTGAAAGGTGAAAAGTGATAGATAATTATTTGATAAAACCTATCACTTTTCATCTATCACTTTTGACTTATTCCGAAGTGTAAAAGCTTGAAACTTCATTCAGCATAAATTCTGAAACACTACCTCTTTTTTAAACACAAAAGGGAAAAGTTCTCCCAATCCAAGAACTTTCCCCCTTGTTATTTTTTCGCCTTTTGCCTAATTTCAGCGAAAAAAATCTAAGCCGCTTTACTGCGTTTGGTGGCGGACTTTTCTTCCGCAGTCGGCGCGTTCATTTTTTCGATTCGCGCCGTAATTCTGCGATCTAAATCACCGATCTGGTCATCCGTTAAATGATAAATATTCGATTGATTATGATAAATTTTCGCGCCCGTTACAATGTCCGCTTGCTTGAATCCGTTGTCAACCGCTTTTTTAATTAAATCTTCGATTGTCATTGTCTGCGGCGCAATCGAAAGCGGTTTTTTGTCTTCGATAAATTCCGCGACTTCCAGCTTTTTCGGTTTATCGAATGCCAGATCAAGCGCCTGTTCGCCTTTCATATAATCGAGAAAATCCTTAAAACCGACATTTCCGGTCATTTCAAAACCGACTTCAAACGCCGGCGAATTCGATTTGACGACCTGAAAAACCCGCGTAATTTCACCGTCGCGCTCCTGCATCGAAACTTCGATCATTACATCAACGAAATATTCCAGACCGCTCGCCGTCATCGGCAAAACGCGTCCGATCTCGTTATCTTCTTTCGCTTCTTTGCCTTTCGCCGGAATCTGGTCGGCAATGACGACGCATTTTCCGCTTTCGATGCAGAGTTTTCTGAGGACATTCTGCAAAATCATCTGATCTGCGGCTAATTCTTCGGCTGAAGGCTGAGCGAGCGGATCGCCCGTTTTTTCGCGGACAGCCGCGATCATTTCGGAATGCTTCGCGCTGAAATACGCCGCCCACGAATCAAGCGCGAAACAGCCGTAATTTTGTTCCAGTCCTTCGCCGCTCAACGCCCAATCAATAAATTCGGGCAGTTCGTCCGTTTGTTCGATTTCCAGCGCGTCAAACGTATCGCCGACACCGCGCAGCAGACGAGCTTTTCTCTCCGTATCAAAAATGCAGAGTTTTCCCAAACCCGCATCCGCCATCGAACTGATAAAATGACTTTTTCCGACACCCGCGCCGCCGCGAATCGCCATCACCAGACGCTGCTGGCGCGGAACACGGCTCAAAGGATTTATTTTCGGTTTATTTGTAGATTTCATATCGCTTTCTCCTAAGTTTATGAATTTCCTAAAGTTATCTCTTAATTTTTGAATGCTAACTGCCTACCGTCAAAGGCGTTTTGTTGCATTGATGACACAAAGCTATCATAAATTGCAGGGCGTTTCAAGTGTGAAACAAAGTTTTTTCAAAAAAATATTCAATTTTTAGCTTTTTTTTGAGTGAATTGAGTAAGAAACTGTTTATTCAAACCGAAAATAAAAATCGCGGGATGCTCCAGATTCTATTAAATTCGTTGCTCGTCAAGCGACGGAAACAGAAAAAAATACGAAAATTTAAACAGGCTCTATTCAGTCGTTAAATAATTATCTGAAAACGGGAATATTTTAATAAATTTTTGACATTTATTATTTGATACTGAAATTGTCTTGATCAAAAGGAAAAGGAAATTTCGTGTTGCTGATTTGAAAAATTCAAATCGCTCTTCGAGAGGGAAATTTTGGAACTTTTAACGATACCTGTGCGTTATTAAAAGTTCGCTCGAGAATTTTTGAAATTTTGAAATCTTTGCAGTAATCGAATTTATGATAAATTTAATGAGCGATTTGAGCGGTTTATTAAGATAATTAAGTGGAAATAAAATTTTAAGCAGAGATTATATTTACTTAAAATCAGTAGAATAAAGTGAAATATACTTTCAAGCATCCTGAACGATTTGAGCGGTTTTTATAAACTTGACTTTTTTGTAAATATAGTTTAGATTATTCGGGCAAATAACTAATGATCTTAGTTCTTTTACAAAAGGTTTACGATTAAATAATTGAACGAATCAAGGGGAGGAAAATAATGGCGAGATTGTCACAATCAACAATGACATATAGAACACCTTTGCACCAACGCATTATGGCGAAATTATCGGTGCAGGCGAGCTGGATTGATGAAGACAACGGAAATGTTGTTTTTGTTAACGGTTTAACGGAAAATCTTGGCGAAACGAGTGTATTGGTAAATCTCGATGTTTTACCGGCGGTCGGCAGCGAAGTTAAATTGCGGTTATCGGATGAAAACGATTTTATTATCGAAGTCGATACGCAAGTTATCCGCGTCGAACGCGATCCGGGCAAGCCTTTGGCTGCGCTTTCCATCTCGGAAAATCTGAGCAAATGGAAACAAAAGGCTTTAACCGCCGCGCAGGATTGGGTTACACGAAACTGGCGTTTGAACTACGAGGAAGATTGGGTTAATTAACTTCCGGTTTTTCCAGGATAAATTTACATAAAGCGGAGAAAGGTTTTCTATCGAAACTATTTCTCCGCTTTTTCTTTGAGTTAAAATTATTTCCAAAAGCAAACGAACAAAAGTTTTCGAGCATCTTTATAAAGACAATGAAAAACATTTTACCCGTAATAATACTTCTATTTTCGCTGAATTTCGTTTTCGCTCAAGAGCCGCAAACAAAGCCCCTGACGCAAGCCGAATACGTCAAGATGCTTTATGTTTTGGAAAAAGACCCGAAGACGAAAGACGAGCTGATCCGGGAAATCCGCACCCGCGGAATCGGTTTCCAATTAACCGATGGTTTGCGAAGCCTGACCCGAACAAAGGGTCGCAATGATGCCGAATTGCAGAGAACTCTCGAAGAATCGAACCGCCGACGCGAAGATCCGAGTGCGGCAAAACTGCCTTCGGAAAAAGAAGCGCAGGAAATTTTGGAAAAAACACGCCAGAATACTCTTGCCGCAATTGAAGAAATGCCGGATTTTACGGTTAAACAATTAGTCAGTCGCGGTTACGCATATGCAGGAACTAATAATTGGAAATCCTTAGATAAATTGACTATTGCTGTTAATTACAGTCCTACAAAAGGTGAGCAATACCGAGTTCTGGCAATTAACGGCGCATTAGTTAATGCTGAAGCAGGCGGCAATTATGGCGGATTGGGAACATCAACAGTTGGAGAATTTGCTACAAATCTAAAAAATATATTTGCTTCTGAAAGCAAAACTAAATTTAATGTTTTAGATACAGATACGATAAGAAATCGACGGACAATTATTTATGAGTATGAAATCTTAATAGAAAATTATAAAGCTGGTTTGGTATATAAAGACATATTAAGTGAGTCCGTCAGAAGAGGCGAAAAAGGAAAAATATGGATTGATCTTGATTCTTTTAGAGTATTAAAAATACAATCGCACGCAACCGATATTCCATCGAATTTTCCTATCAAAGCATTTGAAAAGACAATTAATTTCGATTGGGTGGAAATTTCCGCTCAAAAATATCTTCTTCCTGTCGAATCAGATGCAAGATTTACAACTACAAGTAGCGTAGGATTATTGCAAGACCGAAATCTACTTCGTTTCAGAAATTATCAGAAATATGGTTCGGAAGTTCAGATTCTGGATGAAGATATTGAAGAAGTGCCGGAAACACCGCCTGCGCCGGATACAGATCCGGATGCGCCGCCGCCGATCAAAAAACCTTGAAAGTCTGGCGAGTCTAGCGAGTCTGTTGAGTCTTGAGTCTTTGAACGCCAAATTTTGAACGATTAAAAATCGAACTCCCATTTATCAGATCAATAAGACTCAAAAAATAAAACGACTCAGCAGACTCAATAGACTCGCTAGACTCAACAGACTCGACGGACTCGACAGACTGAAATGAAGAAACAATTCTTGACATTTCCTCTCGCGCTTGTTTCGATATTGCTTGCAAACTTTTTTTCTTTGGCGCAAAGCGTGCCGCCTGCAGAAAAAAATAAACGTGAGGCTGATTTGCTCGAACTCGTAAAACTCGACAACACGATAAAACTCGATATTCGTTACGCCCGCGACGATAATTTCGTCGGCAAAGCCGTTTACTCGGAAGCCCGCGCTTTTTTGCAGCGTCCGGCGGCGGAATCGCTTCTGCGCGCTCATCAAAACTTAAAAGCGAAAAATCTCGGTTTGGTAATTTTCGACGGTTATCGCCCGTGGGCGGTGACAAAACTTTTCTGGGAGGTTACGCCGGAAGACAAGCGAAAATTCGTCGCCGACCCGAAAAAAGGCTCGCGCCACAATCGCGGCTGCGCGGTTGATCTGAGCATTTACGATCTAAAAACCGGCGCACTTTTGCCGATGCCTTCGGAATTCGACGAATTTACGGAACGCGCTTCGCCCGACTATCTTGGCGGCACAACGGAAGAACGCGAAAACCGCGATCTGTTGAGAAAATTGATGGAAGCCGAAGGTTTCACGGTCAATAAAAACGAATGGTGGCATTTCGATTACAAAGATTGGGCTGATTACGCGATTTACGATATTGCCTTTTCAGAGATCAGAAATCTCGATTTGTTAAAGGATTACAGAATCCGGCGCGTAGATTTTGTCGGCAATAAACAACATCGAATAAAGAATTTTCAGAAAGTAATCTTTTTAATCGAAGGCAATTTAGTCCGCAAAGAAGATCTCGATAAGACTTTGGAAGCAATAAATAAACTCGGATTTTTTGAACCTTTAACGGATCTGGATGTTTCGTGGACTGCCGATGACAGCGAAAAAGACGTTGATTTTGTTTTTTACTTAAAAGAAAAGGCGGAAAAGTAGATTTTCAATTTTTCTCGTTTGGAGTCCTGCCTTTAGGCGGCTTTTCCGCCGCGCTTCGAAGCGCGGTTGCCGCCTAAAGGCGGGACTCCAAACTTTTTCTCGCTGAAAATTGCTTGGAGTGCATTAGCCGAGAAAACCTTTAAAATTTTTCGGATTCGCGGCGTATTTCGGGAAAATCTTTTCGAGATTTTTGTTAGCGAGATGTTTGCCGGCGACTTCGCCGAAAACGTCGCGGAAATCGGTCGTTACGGCTAAATCTCTGCCTTCGTTAAGTTCGCCCGGTTTTAAGCCTTTCCAATCGCCGAAAATGCGCCCGCCTCTGACCGAATTTCCGATGACGAACATCGCATTTCCGTGTCCGTGATCGGTTCCGCCCGTTCCATTTTGCCGCGCCGTTCTGCCGAATTCCGACATTGTTAGAATCACGACATCATCCATTCGTGTTCCCAAATCAATTGTTAAAGCCGCGATGCTTGCGCCGAAATCGCGGAAAAGATTCGCCAGTTGCCCGCGTGCGCCGCCCTGATTGGCGTGTGTGTCCCAATTCAGACCGGGCGTGTCTGTAAAAGCGACTTCCAGACCGACTTGCGCTTTTACTAATTGGGCGATTTGCAAAAGCGATTGACCGAACCGCGAATTCGGATAAATTGCGCCGTTTTCCGGGCGATATTTTGCCGGATTCGCCTGTTTTAAGAAATTCACCGCTTCGAAAGTTTCCTTGCCCGTGTCGCCCAGACCGCCGGAAACTTTTTCCTGCCAGATTCCTTCAAAACCGCCTTGAACAGAATTCGTATATGCGCCGGCTTTGATCGAAAAATCCGCCAGATTCGTCATTGCCACGGTCGGAGCACGTCCGATCAAAGAGCGCGGAACTTGCGAAGTCATCGCCACGGCGCGGAAAGGCGAACTTTTCGCGTCTTCCTTCGTCTGCAAAACGCGGTTGAGCCAGCCGTCGCGTGTAGATTTTACGCCCGGCGTTCCCGTTTCCATATAATCCTGCATATCGAAATGCGAGCGCGTATTTTCGGGCGAACCGACCGAATTGATGATCGCCAGTTGTTTGTTTTTCCACAAAGATTCAAAAGGCTTTAGAGATGGATGAAGCCCGAAAAATCCGTCGAGATCAATTGCGCCGTCCGTTTTATTCGGGCTGTTTATGGCAATCGTGCGGCGTAAATTATAATATTCGTCTTCGCCGTACGGCACGATCATATTCAGCCCATCAACCGCACCGCGCTGGAAAATCACGATCAAAGTTTTCTTTTTGCCGAATGTGTTTTTAGCGGTTTGCGCCGAGGCGAATTGATGCAGAAACTCCGGCGACGCGCTCATCAAACCGAAACTCGCCAGCGCGATTCCGCTCGATTTCAAAAAATATCTTCTGTCCATAAAATAAAACCTCGAGATTTGAAAGTTTAAAAGTGAAAGTGTGAAAAAGTGAAAAAGTTTCCTGCTTGCTGAAAGTAATCTTTACAAATAAAACCCTTAAATTGTTCGACAAACATAAAAGTGAAAGATCTAAAACTTTTTCACTTTTTCACATTTAAACTTTTTCACTTTCAAGTTATCAACATCTATTTAGACGCAGCCTGATTCGCTTTGGTCAGTTTATTTTTTGATTCTAAATTTTGTTATTGCCGGTTTTTCGTTGTAAATTAATAAGAGACCGATAATTATTAAAGTATTTATGCGAGAAGAACTTGTAAAACTGATCTTAGAAAAACTCGAACGCGACGCGGATAAAATACGCGCCGATTTTCAAACCGACAAAGGAATTACAACACGCTTTACGGCGATTGATGATCTTCTGCCCGAAGACATTGCGCGGAAAATTTTTATCTCTTTTCCGGCATTTGAAAAGATGCGTCTTTTGGACAGCTTCCGCGAAAAAAAATACACATCGAAAGCTCTGGATCAATATAATCCGCTGATTGCCGATATTACTTTTGCCTTTCAAGATCAACGCATTATTGAAAAGATCGCCGAACTGACCGGAATAAAAGACCCGCACGGCGATCCGAAGCTTTACGCGGGCGGCATCAGCGCGATGGCAAAAGGACATTTTTTGAATCCGCATCTCGATAATTCGCACGATTATGAACAAAAACATTACCGAGTTTTGAATCTGCTCTATTATTGTTCGCCCGATTGGAAACCGGAATACGGCGGAAATCTCGAACTCTGGAATGAAGACGTAACGGAAGCGGTCGAAATTCCGAGTCTTTTCAATCGTCTGGTTTTAATGTCAACCAACGATAAATCGTGGCATTCGGTTAATCAAGTCAAAAAAGACGGCGCACGCTGTTGTATTTCAAATTATTACTTTTCGCCGCATTCGCCGAACGGTTATGAAACAACGCACGTCACTTACTTCAAAGCGCGCCCCGAACAAAAACTCAGAAGAATTTTAACCAATGCCGACAGCAATCTGCGGACGATGCTCAGAAAAGTTAAAAAAAGCGGTTTCAGCAAAAAAGATATTTACGAAGGCGAGAAATAAGGTAAAAGGTAAAGCGATTTGTCGGAAATTCAGGTAAGTTTTTCGGTAGTGAACTAAAAGTAAGGTCTTCAAAAAAATGTCCCGTCGGGACTTTTCGTTAATAGCCCCGCGATTTATCGTGGGGGACATCAAGATAAATTGGTTTCAAGTCCCGAAAGGGACGAAAGAATTCTTTCGTCCCTGTCGGGACTTGAAATTTGATAAATATCTTTACCCCACGATAAATCGCGGGGCTATTAACACAAACTCCTACGGAGTTAAAATGTTGAGCCTTACTTTTAGTTCACTACCAGTTTTTCTTGTTTTACCTTTTACCTAATATAAGCCGGTTTAAAAATTCTTCGTCGTCAAAACGTGCTTGTCTGCCTTGGCGGACGACGACCAGATCGAGCGAGGGAATGATATAAAGTCTTTGCTTTCCCGCACCTGCCGCGACGAAAATGTCTTTTGGCAATTTTTCACCGAAACCTTTTTGGCTGACTTCGTCGGTTTCGGACTGAATATCCAAAAA
>CAYUGW010000066.1:0-11662 GCA_964444245.1 uncultured Blastocatellaceae bacterium
ATAATGATAATTTATTGCTAAAACTGACTGATTCAATTGCCGAAACTATTAACTATTAATTATTCGTTATTCACTGTTTTACAATTTTATAACTGTAAAAATAGTGAATAGTGAATAGTTAATAGCGAATAGTTTTTCAATCAAAATATTGATGCCTTTTTCTGCACCTTCATTTAGTCCTAATAAGTTATGAAAATTATTTAGTATAAATTTTCTCAAAATAATCTCTAACCATTCGATCACTCGAAAATTGATGCGTCAGCGTGGCAATCGAATTTCGCATACGGGCGATCCATTTTGCCGGAAGTTCGTTTTCGTCCAACTCATAAAACGTCGGAATCACTTTGTTTTCCAGGATTTTGTACAGCGATTCGGCATCATTTGCATCAATTTCATCCTGCGATAAATCTTCGTTGTCTTCCAAAACGCCGATTGAAAAACCGTTTTGTCCGTTGTCGCCTTCGATCCACCAGCCGTCTAAGATCGAAAGATTCAAGCCGCCGTTCATCGCCGCTTTCTGCCCGCTCGTGCCGCTCGCTTCCATCGGACGGCGCGGAACATTCATCCAGACATCAACACCCTGAACCAGATAACGCGCCACTTCCTGATCGTAATCTTCAACAAAAACCGCACGCCGCTGCCACTGCGAATTATTGTCGAGGCTCATCAAGTTTTGCAAAAGCTGTTTGGCTGTGCGGTCTTGCGGATGCGCTTTTCCGGCAAAAACAAATTGCACGGGACGCTTTTCGTCGTCAACCATTTTGAGAAGTCTTTCCAGATCTCTCATCAACAGATTCCAGCGTTTGTAAGCCGCCACGCGCCGCGCAAAACCGATTGTTAAAACTTCTGGATCAAACAGTTTATTGGTATTTTCGTGTTCGTTGATCGTGTCGAGATCGCCGGTTTCCGCAGCCAGAGTTCTCTGGCGAATAAAGGCGATCAAAAGATTTTTCAGCAATTTATGCGCCTTCCAGATTTCCGCATCGGGAATTTGTTTAACGGCTTTCTGCCAATCGGTTTCGTTCTTTAAGATTTCAGTCCAATCTTTGCCGACAAACTTTTCAAAAAGATTCTGAAAAACTGGCGCAATCCACGTCGGCGCGTGAACGCCGTTGGTAATATGCGTGATCGGAACGTCTTCGATTTCCGCACCGGGAAACATTTCCTGCCAGAGTTTTCTGGAAACTTCGCCGTGTTTTTCGCTCACGCCGTTTGCGATGCGCGTCATACGGATCGCAAACGGTGTCATGCCGAACGGTTCGTTTTCGTCTTCCGCGTTTGTCCGACCGAGCGCGAAAAGTTCTTCTTTTTCGATCTTCAGCGCGTTGATAAAGTTTTCATCGAAACACGCTTCGATGAGTTCGGGCGAAAAAACGTCGTTTCCGGCGGAAACCGGCGTGTGTGTCGTGAAAACGCATTTTTCGCGGACATCGCTAATTGCGTCGTTAAAATCCTTTTCTTGATTTTTTTCCAAAAATTCACGCGCCAGTTCCAGAGTCAAAAACGCCGAATGTCCTTCGTTTAAGTGATAAACCGAAGGCGTAATCGCCAATTTCCGCAAAAGCCGTACGCCGCCGATTCCTAAGATTTTTTCCTGCACGACGCGGGTTTCCGTATCGCCGCCGTAGAGATGTCCGGTTATGAATTTGTCAACTTCCGAGTTTTTTTCGACATTCGTATCGAGCAGATAAAGCGAAATTCTGCCGATCTGTGCGAGCCAGGCTTGCGCGAAAACTTCGCGCCCGCGCATATGTATCATCACCAAAACGCGTTCGCCGTTTTCATCCAAAACGGGTTTTAAGGCAATTTTATTTTCAAATGAATTGAGATAATGCTCCCGCTGCCAGCCGTCGTGAGAAATCGCCTGACGAAAATAGCCGTAACGGTAAAAAAGCCCGACCGCTACGAGCGGCGCATTCATATCGCTCGCCGATTTCAGATGATCGCCCGCCAGAATTCCCAGACCGCCCGAATAGATCGGCAGCGAATTGTGAACGCCGTATTCGGCGCAAAAATATGCCGCCGGATTTTCTTTATTTATTCGCCCGAATTCCTTCGGCGATTGCGAAATATAATTTTCAAACTCGGCTTTGAATTGTTCGAGTTTTTCAACGTATTTCGCATCATTTGCCTTTTGCCAGAGCCGCACGTCTTTGACAGTTCGGAGAAGAAGACGCGGATTTTGCTCGCATTTATCCCACAGACGCGGATCGAGTTCGCGGAACAGATTTACGCCTTCCGGTCGCCAAGACCAGTAGAAATTCCAGGCTAATTCTTCTAAAAATCGAAGATTTTCCGGTAATTCGCGTTTGTAAAAAAAATCATTTCTAAAATTCTGTTCGGTTTGCGGACTAACTGCTGATTGCATATTTATTAAGTTATTTGAAGAAATTTCTTCCATACTTGTTTGCTTCGTTTTATTTTAATTTTTGGTTTCTATAAAAATTTTCAAGGAATAATTGTGGGAAATTCGGTCAATTATCCATAATGTCTGTGAGATTTTCAAATGTTGCCGGAAGTTTATAAAGAATCAATCAGATCAAAATTCCTGATGCCGGAGAAACATTTTGGCTTCATTCGGCAGGAAAAATATAAGGATTACCTGTTTAATCCGGGTATTTTCGGCGAGAAATTCTTTTATTGCACGGGAAACTATTTTTGCGGCTTCATCTTTCGGATAGCCGTATGCGCCGGTCGAAATTGCCGGAAAGGCGATGGTTTCAAGATTATTTTCAACGGCAAGTTGTAAGGAATTTTTGTAGCAATCGGCTAATTGCACGGCTTCGTTTTCCTTGTCAATGCCGCGAATCGGTCCGACCGTGTGGATGACGAAATTTGCCGGCAGTTTGCCGCCGGTCGTGATGACGGCTTTGCCCGTCGGCAAACCTTTCGGATAAACGGTTTTGCGGATTTCTTCGCAGGCTTTCATAATATCTTCGCCGCCTGCATCGTGAATCGCGCCGTCAACGCCGCCTCCGCCGAGCAGAGTCGAATTGGCGGCATTGACGATTGCGTCAACTTTTTCCTGTGTAATATCGCCGATTTTGACCAGCACTTTTCCGTTTAAAAATTCCTTTTCCATAAATTAATCCAAAGGTTCAATGCTGATTTCATCAAACATCGCCTGTCTTTGCAAGGTTTCGGCAAGTTTTTCGGCTTTCGGGCGGTTTAATAAAACCTGCGCGTTCGGGCAGGTGATTTCGTAAACGCCGTCTTCGAGTTCGGCGATTTCAAGATCGCTTAATGAAATACGGTTTGTAACGCGAATGTCTTCGAAATTATTAAAACTGAATTTTCCGGTTTCTTCGACAAAATCTTCGATAAAAGGGTTTTGCAAGGCGTGTTTCGCTTCGTTTATATCGGCGAAATCGCCCGTTGCAATCAGGCGAAATTCTTTTTGTTTCTTCATATAACGGTTTTACAATATTTCTCTGTCAATTTCCAGATTCCCGACACGCATAAATCTGTGATGAACGGCAATTGCCAGACCGAAGGCGAAACCGAGTCCGGCAAGAATCAGAATATGCCGAATTTGCGGATTAAATTTCACTTTCAGCAGAACATTAAAAAACGCGATATGCCCGGAAACCGCGCCGACGGCAAATAAAACGGGAAGCAGAATCAATTCGTTTTTGAAAATGCTTGCGCTGTTCCGGCGGTTGTAAAATAAGATCGCTTTCAATCGGTCGTAATCCCAGCAGACCAGATAAATCGCGGCTAAACTCATCAAAATCGTAATCAGCCACGTTCCGTCAAAACCGACCGAACTCGTTAAAACCGCGATATTTAAGATGATCGGAAAAAACATCAACGCGCCGAGATGCGACGTGCGCGGAATTAAGAGCAAAACCGCGGCGAAAAGCTGTCCCCAACCGAGAAACTGATAATAAAATCCGGTTTGATAAAGCGCATCGAAATAATGTCCGACGGGATGCGAAACGGGCAGAATCGAGAACGGCTGATACATAATTTTCGGAATGCTCGGCGGAATGAATCCGATTGCCAGCAAAACCCTTGTAAATGCCGTAAATAGTTGTAAATAACGGTTTTTCGTCACCGAAGCATGAATTGTATCAAGCGTTTTTTCGATTTTCATAATATATTATTCCTCAAAAAAAATCAGTTTCCGTCTGCCGGACGGCGTAAATAAAAATAAAAGTTGAATTAAGTTTTACAAATCGGTTTAACGATTGAACTCGAAAAAATGTTTTTGAAAGTTCAAACAAAATTTCGTCTTTGCGTCTTGGAATTTTATTATTTATCATTTCAACAAATCTTTTATAAGGAAAAAAAACTAAAAAATGATAATACCTGTTGAATGGACGGACGAGGGCGTAAAAATGCTCGATCAACGCCTTTTGCCGACCGAAGAAAAATGGCTGATGCTGAAAACTTTTACCGATGTAGCGGACGGAATCCGCGATATGGTCGTGCGCGGCGCACCGGCAATCGGCGTTTCCGCCGCTTACGGAATCGCGCTCGGAACGAAAAATTTTGTCGGAACGAATGTTGACGACATGGAAGAAGAACTCGATTACATCTGCGACGTGATGGGCAAAACGCGCCCGACCGCCATCAATCTTTTCTGGGCGATTGACCGGATGAAACGCATTTTTGCCAAAGCGAAAACGGAAGGCAAATCAATCACCGAAATCAAGCAGATTTTGATTCAGGACGCTAAAGACATTCACGAAGAAGACATTGAATCGCAAAGACTTATTGCGAAGTTCGGCGGCGAACTTCTGGATGATAATTCGACCGTTCTGACGCATTGCAACGCCGGAGCTTTGGCAACCGGCGGCGTTTGGGGAACGGCTCTCGGCGTAATTCGCGGCGCGATCAATCAGGGCAAAACGATTTCGGTTTATGCCGACGAAACTCGCCCCTATATGCAGGGCGCACGCCTGACCGCCTGGGAACTTCTGCAGGACAATATTCCGGTAACTCTGATCGCCGACAATATGAGCGGACACGTGATGAAAAAAGGAAAGATTCACGCCGTCGTCGTCGGTTCTGACCGAATCGCAGCAAACGGCGATGTCGCCAATAAGATCGGAACTTATATGGTCGCGGTTCTGGCACGTCAGCACGGTATTCCGTTTTATGTCGCCGCACCGCTTTCGACTGTTGATATGAATTGTCCGACGGGCGAAGAAATTCCGATTGAAGAACGCGATATTCGGGAAATCACGCACGTGCGCGACATACAGCTCGCGCCCGAAGGAATCGAGGTAAGCAATTATGCGTTTGACGTAACGCCGAATGAACTGGTTGACGCGATTATTACGGAAAAAGGCGTGGCGCGAAAACCTTATTCGGAAAGTTTGCGTAAGATGTTTGAAGAAAATTAATCATTTTTGTGTCAAGAGTAGGAATTTAGTTAAGCTAAATCTGTTTTTGCTCTGCGAACTCTGCGTCTCTGCGTGAAAAATTTCATTATTAAAAAAATTACAATCAATTTCACGCAGAGGCGCAGAGTTCACAGAGTTTTATAACGCTTGGTTCATAAAAATCTACAAAAAACGAAAAAAAGGAAAAATATGACTAAATTCAAAAAAATTTCAGCGATGCTGATTGTTTTCGGTATTTTAATGCAAACCGTGCCGTTCGCGGCGGCGCAGGTCGGGAAAAACACCGAAATCAACGAAAGAATCCGCAAGGAAGCGATGGAAAATTCGCAGGTAATGAACACCGTGCATTATTTTACGGATGTTTACGGACCGCGCTTGACCGGTTCGCCGAAACTGGAAAGAGCGGGCGAATGGGCAGTTAAACAAATGATGGATTGGGGCTTTGACCGCGCCGAACAAGAACCCTGGAATTGGGGAAATCCGGGCTGGGAATCTGATCGGGCTTCGGGTTTTATAACCGCTCCGGTCAAGGATTCGCTCGTTTTTGAAGTTCTGGCGTGGACACCGAGTACGAAAGGCGCGGTAAAATCGCCGGCGGTTCAAATGGAAATTCCGCGTGTCAAATTAAACGACGATCCGCGCTGTCAGCGCAATCCGACGCAGGAAGAATTAAACGCATATTTTGCCAAAACCGATGTCAAAGGAAAGATCGTACTGGTCGGCGAGCCGAACAGTCCGGGCGTAAATTTCGATCCGCCGGCAAAGCGGCTCGATGCGGAAGCGATCAGCCGCCGCGTAGCACCGCGGCAGGGCATTCCTATTATTCCGCAAAATCCGTGTCCGACCTTTACGGAAAAGCCGCTCAATTTCCTCGAACTCGCCGCACAGTTTGACAAATTTTTGTTGGATAAGGGCGTTCTCGTGCGCGTCAATGATGCGGGGCGCGAACACGGACAAATCCGCGCTTTCGGAAACAGAACGTATGATCCGACCAAAGCCGTTCCGACCGTCGTTATGAGAAATGAAGATTACGGACGAATCTGGCGGTTGATGAACAGCAAAATGACGGTCGAATTGGAATTTGACATTCAAAACAGCATTTATCCGAAAGGCGCGACCGCCTATAACACGATCGGCGAAATCGCCGGCAGCGATAAAGCCGACGAAGTGATTATGCTCGGCGGACATCTCGATGCGTGGCACGCGGCGACCGGCGCTACCGACAATGCGACGGGCTGCGCGGTGATGATGGAAGCGGCGCGAATCTTAAAGGCGATCGGCGTAAAACCGCGCCGGACGATTCGCGTTGCGCTCTGGTCGGGCGAAGAACAGGGGCTTTTAGGTTCGCAGGCGTATGTCGCCCGGCATTTCGGCTCGTTTGAAAACCCGAAACCCGCCTTTTACAAATTCGGCGGATATTTCAACATTGATTCGGGAACGGGACGCGCCCGCGCAATGACCGTTTTCGGTCCGCCGGAAGCTGCCGGAATTTTGAATCAAAGTGTGCTGCCGTTTTATGATCTGAGCATCATCGGCGCGACGAACACGAACAGCCGCAATCTCGGCGGTTCGGATCACTCATCGTTTAATCAGGCAGGCTTGCCCGGAATCGGAATTTTGCAAGATCCGATTGAATACGGCTCGCATACATGGCACACGAATTTGGATACTTACGAAAGAGTTGTCGAAGATGATCTGAAGGCTTCAGCAGCGGTTATTGCGGCGGCGGTTTATGAACTGGCGATGCGCGACGAACTTCTGCCGCGTTATTCAAAGGAAAATATGCCGAAACCGCCTCCGGCTCGCAATTAAATAGTTTGTAAAGTAAATTTTGAGGCGTTTGAGAAAAGTTTGGAGTCCCGCGTTTACGCGGCATCCGCCAGCGAAGCGCGGCGGTAAAAACCGCGTAAACGCGGGACTCCAAACACTCGAATATTTAATTTAAGGATATAAAAAAATTATCCCTGTCTATCCTGAACATCCCTGTTAATTTTCTTCGGTTTTTCCTCTTCCGTTTTCTTCAAAAATCCAGCCTCTGCGCCAGAAATAGAATAAAAGTCCGATGGCGATCAAGAGCATAAAGGCGAGTGTAATAAAATATCCGTAGCGCGTGTCGAGTTCGGGCATATTCGCAAAATTCATCCCGTAAATTCCGGCGATCACCGACAGCGGAAGCATAATCGTCGAAATAATCGTCATCACCTTCATCACTTCATTGGTTTTCGTGGCGGTTACGGAAAAATGAATTTCGAACAAACCGCTGACCAGATCGCGGTAACTTTCGGTCAGATCGGCGATCCGCAAAAGATGATCGTGAACATCGCGGTAGAATGGGAGAATATTTTCGGGAATCTGCGGAAATTCGCCGTAAGAAATTCGGTAAAAAACCTCCAACTGTCTGGCTGAAATCCTTTTCAGACGAGCCACGCTCCGGCGCAGGTCCATAATTTCTTCCAGAATCAAACTGCTCGGTTTACTCATCTGAAAAACGCGGTCTTCCAAATCGTGAATGGCGGCATCGAAATCATCCACGAGCGGAAGATACATATCAACCAGTTGATCGAGAATCTGATGCAGCAGATACGCCGCGCCGCGTTTGACGAAATGCGGATTCTCGCGAAGCCTCTGCTTGACATTTTCAACGCTTCTAAACGCTTCTTTTCTAACGGTTACGACAAAATTATCGCCCAGGTAACCGTCGAGTTCCCGCGTTAAAAGTATCGAAGGATTTGTTTCGTTCTTCATTCCGTGAACGATAAAAAACAGATAATCGGGAAATTTTTCGACCTTCGGCTGATTGCGGTTTTCGCGGCAGTCTTCGACCGTCAGATGATGAAATCCGAAAACATTGAGCAAAATATCTTCTGCCGATGCCAGTTCCGTCGAATTTGAAATTTCAAAATCCACCCAAACTACCGTTTCTTTATCATCCAAATACCGGCGCAGTTTATCCGGTTTTATTCCTTCTTCGAGCGTTGCCGTGTCTTTTCTGTAAACAAAAATGTCCATCGCGTTTGTTGTCTATTTTCTGTTTTTTCGGGTTTTATGGTTTCAAGCTAATATTTTTTGATTTACTAAATTACCATAAATTTATCAAACAAAAGCGAATTTTTCTCCGTAAACAATTATGGTAATCTTAAACTTCAAAAAATATGAGCGAACAAAATGTCACTTTGCGCGTCGAAAATGTTACGAAACGCTACGGCGAATTCACGGCTGTCGAAGATTTGAGCTTTAACGTCAAATCGGGCAGAGTTTTCGGCTTTCTCGGTCCGAACGGGGCGGGAAAAACGACGACGATTCGGATGATCGTCGGAATTACTTACCCGGACGAAGGAAAGATCGAACTTTTCGGCGAAAAAGTTTCGACCGAAATCCAGAATCGCATCGGTTATCTGCCGGAAGAACGCGGACTTTACAAAAAGATCAAAGTTCAGGAACAGCTTCGCTATTTTGCCGCGCTCAAGGGCGTTTCGCAAATGGAAGCCGACAAACGCATTGATTTCTGGCTCGACCGGATGAAGCTTTCCGAGTGGAAAAAAAAGAAAACAACCGATCTTTCAAAAGGAATGTCGCAAAAAATCCAGTTTATCGCCACCGTTCTGCACGATCCCGACCTTTTGATTCTGGACGAACCGTTTTCGGGACTCGATCCCGTGAACGTCGAATTTCTGATCGAAGTAATTGCCGAACTCAAAGCGCAGCATAAAACGATAATTTTCTCGACGCATCTGATGGAAACCGCCGAAAGATTGTGCGACGACATTATTTTAATCAACAAATCACGCAAAGTAATCGGCGGAACTCTGCGAGAAGTCAAGGAAAGTTACAATAAAAATATGATCGCACTCAGAGCCTTCGGCGGCGAAAATGTTCTGGCGGACGAAACTCTGGTTTCAAAGATAATTTCACACGCCGACGAATTGGAAGTTCATCTCGCCGAAACGGCGGACGCGCAGGTTTTGCTGAAAAACTTGATCGAATCCGGCGCGAGAGTTTCAAAATTCGAGCAGGTCGAGCCGAGTTTGAACGATATTTTTATCGAAAAGGTAAAAGAAATTTGATGGCTAAGAAACAAAAGAAAAAAAATATTTTTATAGCTATTTTATTATGGGCGATAATTATCATTTATTTATCATTTTGTTCGGCTTTAATAACAATACTTATTTTAGTTATTACAGATTATTTTACATTTGAACCGGAACCTTACACCAAAACTTATTTCATCAACCGCGTTAATTGGATTTTTGCCGGAAT
This sequence comes from uncultured Blastocatellaceae bacterium, assembly GCA_964444245.1. Classification (GTDB taxonomy): domain Bacteria; phylum Acidobacteriota; class Blastocatellia; order Pyrinomonadales; family Pyrinomonadaceae; genus JAHCHG01. Next base: position 9,609 of record CAYUGW010000066.1, read on the forward strand.
AGTATTTGTCATTACATTTATTACCCTTGAATTATGGAATCATAAGTATTTTAAGAGAGTTGGTAAACGCGATGACGGAACTTTGATCGAGTTGAAAGTTGCTGCTTCGGAAAGAGGAAAAAAACCGGAGGCTTTTATCGAAAATAATTCTTTCGGTTCGGCTTTCGAGATTGATTCCACAAGGTTCGAAGGGAGTTTTCAAATTCAAAGAATTCCTCAAAAAGGTCCCGACCAAAGATACTGCGTAGCACGCGTCAGTTTTGACGTAACGGGAACAAGCGAGAATTTTTATATTGAAAAAAAAGAGCATTCTGATAAACCGAAATTTGAAATGTATTCGATTGCCCCGGTTTATGGAAAAAACGCGACCAAAAAACTCGACGGGCGATACGATTATACATATTCGGATTATCAATTTTTCAACGAATTTCTGGGGGATGATGAAATTTCCGAAGATATTCTGAACGTTTCAAATGAATACGGAAAAGGTTTTTCAATTACTCTCAAAGACCGGAAATTTACGATTCAAAGTAGAACACAAACTGCTTCGGGTGAAGATCTCAGTCAGGAAGAATCGGTGGACATATTAAAAAATATGTATCCACAGGCACAAAAATACTTCCTCAGATTTCAAAAAATGGGGTTGATTGACAAATAAGAATTAAATATATGAAAAAGTTTCTTGCGGTTGTAAAACACGAATATAAAAAAGTCGTCCTGAAATGGTCGTTTTTGATCGGAACTCTGCTGTTTCCGGTGATCGCGGCGGGGTTTATGTTTATTCCGGCTTTGATTTTTTCCATTAAAGGCGAACCGACGCGCGTGGCGGTTTATGATCCGACGGGAAAAATCGCGCCGCGTTTGAAGGGAAATCTCTCGGCGGAAAAGATGCGCGAAAGAGCTGTAAAAGCCGCCGAAGATACGAAAAAAAATCTCACGCCGCAGCAGAATGAAAAATCGAAAAACGATCTGGCGCAGTTTCAGGACAGTTTTAACTTCGTCGAATACAACGGCGAAACGAAATCATCCGAACAAATCCGGCGCGAGCTTAACGCGATGATCGCCGAAGACAAACTCGACGCTTATTTGATAATTCCCGAAAACTTTTCCGCCGAAGATGCAAATTATGAATTTTATTCGCGCAACCCGGACAATTTTATAATCAAGGATACTTTTACCGATGCGCTCAATAACGCCGTTCGTTCGCAAAGACTTGCCGATGCGAATATCAGCGAGGAAAAACTCCGGTCATTAAGCAAAAAAATCAATCTGACCGTAAAAAAAGTTGATAAAACGGGTGAAGAACAAGAAAGCGATAATGCTTTTCTCGCGGGTTTTGCCATTGCTTTTATGATTTATCTAAACTTGGCGATTTACGGGCAGATGATTATGTCAACCGTCGTCGAAGAAAAGGAAACGAAGGTTTCGGAAATTCTTTTTTCGTCGGCAAAACCGTTTGAACTGATGATGGGCAAACTCGTCGGAGTCGGTCTGGCTGGAATGACGCAGTTTGCCATCTGGATAATTTCGGCGGCGGTTTTGATCGCCTTTGCGCTTCCGTATTTGGCGGCGAGCGGTCTGGACATTTCGCTTCCGGCAATCACGATTCCGATAATTATTTATTTTCTTATATATTTTCTGCTCGGATTTTTTATTTACGCTTCGATTTTCGCGTTAATCGGTTCGATGGTAACGAGCGTTCAGGAAGGCGGACAATTTGCGTTTTTGCCGATTATGCTGATGCTTGCCGGATTTTATTTCAGTTTTGCAGTAATCCGCGATCCGAATTCTTCGCTTTCATTTTGGGCTTCGATTGTTCCGTTTGTCGCGCCGATGACGATGCCCGTGCGGATCATTTCCGATATGCCGCCGCTCTGGCAGATTTTGCTTTCAATCGGCATAAATGTTCTGGCAATCGCCGCGCTTATTTGGGTTGCGTCGCGGGTTTACCGCGTCGGAATGCTGATGTACGGCAAACGTGCGACGATTCCCGAGGTCTGGAAATGGATTCGGCAATCATGAATTTTTGATTTTTGATTTTTCATTTGCGATTG
>CAYUGW010000067.1:0-11632 GCA_964444245.1 uncultured Blastocatellaceae bacterium
AAATCAATAATCGGCTTTAGTAAGTCAGTTTCATAATTCGACGAAACGCCCTGCAAAACCGCCGCCATTCTTTCCAGACCTGCGCCTGTATCAACTGACTGAGCAGGAAGAGGTTTAAGATCATAAGATTCATAAACAATTTGATTTTCTTTGTTCACATATTGATTTCCCAAACCAATTCGCTCGAACTGCATAAAGACGAGATTCCAGATTTCCATCGTCGTGTCGCCTTCGCCGTTGACATATTTCGGGTGATTTTTTTCCGGGTTTTCCGGTTCTTCGCCCATAAAATAATGGATTTCCGAACACGGTCCGCACGGTCCAGTGTCGCCCATCTGCCAGAAATTATCCTTGCGTCCGAAGGGCAAAACTCTTTCGGGCGGCGCACCCGCTTTAATCCATAAATCACGTGCATCTTCGTCCGTCGGAACTTCTTCGTCGCCGCCGAAGTATGTAAACCAAAGCCGATTGGCATCGAGTTTTAATTCATTTACCAGAAAATCCCAGGCAAAATGAATCGCGTCTTCCTTGAAATAATCGCCGAACGAAAAATTTCCGAGCATTTCAAAAAATGTATGATGCCGCGCCGTTTTGCCGACTTCGTCCAGATCGTTATGTTTTCCGCCCGCGCGGATGCATTTTTGCGAAGTAGCGGCGCGCGCGTAATCGCGTTTTTCTGCGCCCGTAAAAACGTCTTTAAACTGATTCATTCCCGCATTTATAAATAAAAGCGTCGGGTCATTTGCCGGCAGAAGCGGCGAAGAAGAAACAACTTTGTGTCCGTTTTTCTCAAAATATTCTAAAAATTTCTGTCTGATTTCGTTGCCTTTTATCATAAAATTCGATAATCTCTCGCGTAAAATATAAAGAGCAATTTTACCACGTTATAAGGGCAAGCGGTAAGCGGTAAGCAGTTATTAAAAGCGGAAAATTTCGGATTTAAAGCGCAGATTGACAGAAAAATGCCGGATGTTTTGTCGAGAAACATCCGGCGTCAAGTTTGAAAAGGAGACCAAAAAGCCACAATAAATAAATACTTGTGAATCTTTGAGCTTTACATTTATATAATTCGGCGAAGATTTTAGTTCGGATTCAAAAGAAAGTATTTTTTTTGAATTTTTATTGAAATCGTAATTGATTAAGGCATATTTTTTTTTGAATTTCCGGTGAGTTTGGTAAATAGCGCGAATTTACCGCTAAAACTATTCACTATTAACTATCAACTATTCACTATTTTACGGATATAAAACTGTAAAATAGTGAATAGTTAATAGCGAAAAGTGAATAGTTTTTCAATCGAAAAATTTACGCCTTTTTCTGCACATTCATTTAGTCCTAATCAGTTCTTTAATTCTTCGATGATTGATTCTCCGCTCGAGAGATCGCCGCTTGTCCATTGCCATTTTTCGTAGAGGCGAATTCTGCCGTCCGGCAGGATTTCCGGCGTTGAAAAACATTGTCCGGTCATCAGTGCGCCCGATTTATTCAAATGTTGATAACGCATTTCGAGCGCATCGTTTTCAATGACTTTCGCAATTAAATTCCCAAAAACAATCTCGCCGCCCGCGTATTCCGCCCAGACAAGATCGCCCTTTTGACGGTAATGAAAAATCGTCTCGCCGGAAACTTCGCCGGTGTCGGAATTTTTAACGGACGCGAATTTTTTATTGTCGTAATTTATCTTAATCAATTTTTTCCAATTAGCTTTCAATAGCTTTAAACAGCCAATCTGTAAAAGTACCAATAATTTTGGGCGGCTCTGTTAATTCCGATTCTTGAAAAAACCAAACAAGAGGGTTTTCGTCTGTTTTAGGAAGTTCAAACCAAAACATTATATAGCCTTGATGTGAAAAAAATGCTAGATAATGTTGCGGAAGAAGAAAATCAACTTTATTTTCCGCTAATAAGTCGGGAAAATATTTTGTGTTTTCAATGACATCATTTATAAAACAATCGCTTCCGCGAAATATGCCATCGTAATCTCTGCCCAAAAACTTTAGAAATTCTTTATAAGAAAGCGGTAAATCAAATCCTAAATCTTTTTCTAATTTTATTATTTCTGTTTCCTGACAACCGTGCGGTTCTCCTTTTTGAGGAACTATGAGTTTTTTATAAATTGCAACAAATTCTTTTAAATAATTGAATTCTATATTAGGCATCTTCATTTTCCTCCAACCATTTCGCTGTAAAAGGCGCGAAACTTGGATTTTCCGTTAAATCTTTCTTTAATCTTTCTAAATCTTCCGGCAGATCCACATCAAACCATTCGGGTAAATTCGACAATTTCAAACCGCATTTTTCGATGTTTTGCGCTGTTTGTTCAAATGTTTTTTCACAGCTCCATTCGACGTTTTCAAAAATTTCCCGATGCAAAGTTTTCAGCCCGATCAAATAATATCCGCCGTCTTCGGATTTTCCCAAAACCGCGTCCGTTTTTTCTAAAAATTCAAAGGCGCTTTCAATAAATTCTCGCGGAAAAGTCGGGCTGTCCGTTCCGATCAAAACGGCTGAATCCGCTTTTCGCTCAAAGGCGAACTTAAAGGCATTGAACATTTTTTCGCCCAAATTTTCGCCTTTTTGCGGAATTAATGTAATGTTTTTTTTTGAAATTTTATCGAAATAATTGCATCGTTCAATCGGTGAATATGCTATTATCAGTTGATTTTTCAAATTTGCGGCTTTTTCTATCGCGTCCTGCAAAAAAGCATCGGCAAGTTCGGCGCATTTTTCCGGCGATAAAACGGGTGCGAGCCGCGTTTTCACCTTTCCTGCTGCGGGAACTTTTGCCATTATAATAATTACTTTTTTCATCTACGGAAATAATTTAACTTGTTTTCGACCTTTTTTATAAAATTCTTCAAAAGGGAAAATTTATTTCAAACGATTATGCCATACGATTTAGATATTGAAACGGCGGTTCGCAACCGTTACGGAAATGCGGCAAACGAAGTAGAAAATGCTTTATGCTGTCCGGTCGAATATGATCCGCAGTTTTTAAAGATTTTGCCGGACGAAATTATCAAACGCGATTACGGCTGCGGCGATCCTTCCGCTTTTGTCAAAACGGGCGAAACTGTTCTCGATTTAGGTTCGGGCGGCGGGAAAATTTGCTATATCGCTTCGCAAATTGTCGGAGCAAACGGCAAGGTTATCGGCGTTGATACGAATACGGAAATGCTCGCGTTAGCGAATAAATACCGCGCTGAAATAGCTGAGAAGACCGGTTACGGAAATGTCGAGTTTCGCTACGGGCGCATTCAGGACTTGCGCCTTGATTTAAGTTTGGTTGACGAATATTTAAAGGAAAATCCGATCAAAACGGCGGACGATTTTTTTGCATATGAATCTTTTGTTACCAAATCAAAAGCGGAAAATCCTTTGATTATTGATGATTCGATTGACCTTATTTTGTCAAACTGCGTTTTAAATCTCGTCAAACCGGAATTTAAGTCGCAGATGTTTGCGGAAATGTTTCGCGTTTTGAAACGCGGCGGTCGCGTGGCGATTTCCGATATTGTCGCGGACGAAGACATTCCTGTTCATCTGCAAATGGACGCGGAACTTTGGTCGGGCTGTATTTCGGGCGCGTTTCGGGAAGATCTGTTTATCGAAGCATTTGAACGCGCCGGATTTTACGGCATCAAGATCGTCAAACGCGACGCGAATCCGTGGCGCGTCGTCGAGGGAATCGAATTTCGTTCTGTAACGGTTACGGCTTACAAAGGCAAACAAGGCGCGTGCTTGGAACGCAATCAAGCCGTAATTTATAAAGGTCCCTGGAAAAAAGTGTTTGACGACGACGGGCATATTTTAGAACGCGGCGAGCGGATGGCGGTGTGCGACAAGACTTTTCAGATTTACAATAAAGAGCCGTATTCACAAGACATTATCGCCGTCGAGCCGCTTGAAAATATTTCCCTGGAAGACGCAAAAGAATTCGATTGCCGCCGAACCGCGAAACGACATCCGCGCGAAACAAAGGGTTTGGAATATAATTTAACCGATCTATCCGGCGAAATGTGCGGAGAAGGCGGAGATTGCTGCTAGAAAATGTCCATTCTGCTTTTTTTAACAGTTTTGTTTGTTGCCTATTCAAACGGCGCAAATGATAATTTCAAAGGCGTTGCATCACTTTACGGAAGCAAAACGGCGAGTTATAAAACCGCGCTCGGCTGGGCGACGATGACGACTCTGCTCGGTTCGGTTTGTTCATTTTTTCTGGCAAACGGCTTGTTGGAGAAGTTTTCCGGCAAAGGAATTGTACCGAATGATCTGGCAGGTTCGGAGCAGTTTTTGTTTGCCGTTGCGCTTGGCGCGGGCGTAACAGTTATTATCGCAACATTTACAGGCTTTCCGATTTCGACAACGCACAGTTTGACGGGAGCGATTTTCGGCGCGGGTTTGGTTGCTGTCGGCGGTCAGGTAAATTTTACCGCTTTGCAGACGAGTTTTCTGCTGCCGCTTCTCGTCAGTCCGTTTTTAGCAGTTTTAATCGCTTCGATGATTTATGCCGTCGCCCATTTTTTGCGAAAGCGGACGGAAATTTCAAAGGAAACCTGTATTTGCATCGGAAATGAATTCGTCCCCGTTACGATCGGCGGCGGTTCGTTGGCTTTTCAGTCAAACGATGTAAATCTGACAATTGCCGTTGATAAAACGGCAAACTGCATCGAAAGATACGACGGAAATCTTTTTGGTTTTTCGTTTCAAAAATTAATTGATTACGCGCATTTTCTAAGCGCGGGAACGGTCAGCTTTGCCCGCGGTCTGAACGACACGCCGAAAATCGCGGCTTTGCTTTTGGCGGCGCAAGCGGTTAATTTGAAATTCGGCTGGGCTTTGGTCGCTCTGGCAATGGCAATCGGCGGCTTGCTTAACGCCCGGCGCGTTGCCGAAAAAATGAGTTGCGATATTACATCAATGAATTCGGGACAGGCATTTTCGGCAAATTTGGGAACGGGATTTTTGGTTATTTTCGCAAGTTCGTTCGGCGTTCCGGTTTCAACAACACACGTTTCCGTCGGCTCGCTTTTCGGCATCGGTTTAGTTACCAAACAAGCTAACTTAAATGTTGTTTCAAGTATTTTGTTTTCGTGGGTGATAACTCTGCCGTGCGCGGCAATAATCGCGGGTTTGGCTTTCTGGCTGGTAAGTTTAATTTAGGAAGAATCCGGAAAATGTTAAAAAAAGCTTTAGAAGAATATCGAAAAGGCGCGGTCGGTGCGTTGATGGACGAATATGAACGCGCCGCGCTTGAACTGAAAGCAATCGTTGAAAATGTCGGCGAAGCTGATTACGCCCGAATTGCCGATGCTGAAACAACGGATGAAAATTGTCGTTCGATTCAAACCGTGATGAATCACGTCGTTCATTCCGGTTACGGTTATGCCAACGGCATTCGCCGACAAATTTCGATAACACCCGAACCGCGCGAAAAAAGGCAAATTTCCAAAGCGGAAATCGGCGACGAAATTGATGCGATGCTCAGATTTACAGCTGAAACGCTCGACGGAAAATGGGAAATGAGCGATGATGAAATGGACAAAATCATCATTATTGCAAAGGGAAATTTCTCCGAAAATCTCGAACAATTGCTCGAACACGCCATTGTTCACATTTTGCGGCATCGCCGTCAGATAGATAAATTTTTACTGAAATTTGACGCGAAAAATTAAAGAATATGTCACCTGAAAAAAGTTTAGAAGAATATCGAAAAGGCGCGATCGGTTCGCTTCTTGATGAATACGAAAAGGCGTTATTTGAATTGAAATCCGTTTTACAAACAGTTAGTGAAACGGATTATTCGCGCATCATCGAAGGCGAAGACGATCATTGTTGTTCAATAGAAGTGATTATGAAGCACGTCGTCCGCGCAGGTTACGGCTATTCAAAATACATCCGCGACGCGCTTTCTATCGATGCAAAACCCATCGAAGACAAAAAAATTCCGCAAAAGGAAATCGGCGCAGAGATTGATAAGATGTTTGCTTATACAGCCGCTATTTTCGAAGATGAACGGCAGATAACGGATGAAGAAATGAACGATATTTTTTTCAAAACGCGTTGGTGCAAAAGTTATAACATAGATCAATTGTTGGAACACGCTATTGTCCACGCTTTGCGTCATCGGCGGCAAATCGAGAAAAGTTTACTTTGGAAAAGTTGATTGTTTGAGATTATGATTCAAGCAAAATTGGAAAATTTAATAATTGAACCATATATTTTCGAGAACTCAAGAAACGAAAAAGTGGAAGTCGAATTTTGCCGTTTCAAAGTTCCTGAAAATCGCAATAAAGTAAACGGTAAAATGATCGAACTCGCTTTTGTTAGATTTAAAGGTAATTATGAAAACTCCGGTTCACCGATCATTTATCTAGTCGGCGGTCCGGGACTTTCGGGTATTGAGATAGCAAAATATGATTGCTTTGAATTATTTATGGCAATGCGTGAATTTGGCGATGTTATAGCTCTTGATCAAAGAGGAACGGGGCAATCAAAACCTAATTTGCAATGTGCGGGTTATTTGGATTTACCGCTCGATAAACCTCTTACGCGGGAGAGTTTTATCAAAGAAGAATCGGAAAAATTAAAGATTTGTGCGGAAAGTTGGAAGAAAAAAGGCGTTGATATTTCGGCTTATAACACAATTGAAAATGCTGAAGATATAAACGATCTGCGAAAAGCCATCGGAGCGGAGAAAGTGAGTTTGTGGGGCATCAGTTACGGAACTCATCTTGCTTTAGAAATGATTCGCCGATATGGAAAATACGTTGATAGAGCAATTTTGGCGGGAGTTGAAGGAATGAATGACATGCTAAAACTGCCTGAAAACACACGAAAACTTTTAACTGAACTTGATAAACGAATAAAGAAAGATGTCGAATTAAGCAAAGAAATCCCTGATTTGCCGGAGTTAATGAAAACAGTTTTAGATCGTTTAGAAGAAAATCCGGTAACGGTTGAAGTGGAAAATCCGGATACGAAGGAAAAATTCAATGTAACGATCGGCAAATATGATGTTCAAATAATAGTCGGCGGTTATTTGGGCGACGAACATTTTCTTTCATCCTTGCCGGGATTATTTAAATCTATGGAAAAAGGTGATTTTTCTTTTATTGCCGAACAGACGCTTTTGATTCGCAAAGGAGAAATCTCTTCGTTGATGTCTGTGGCGATGGATTGCGCTTCGGGAGTTTCTTCAAAGCGTTTGGCGCGGATAGAACGAGAGAGAAAAAAATCCTTGCTGGCTAACGCAATTGATGATCCATTTCCTGAAATTTGTAAGTCAATAAGCTATAGAGAACTTGGAAAGGAATTTCGCAAGCCCGTAAAGTCTGATGTTCCTGTCTTATTTATCAGCGGTACATTTGACGGACGAACTCCGGTTTCAAATGCCGAATCAACCAAAAAAGGTTTCAAAAACAGTTCGCACCTGATAATTGACGGAGCCGGTCATGGCGATGCTTTATTTCTTTCATCTCCGAAAATTAAAGAAATAATATTAAAATTTTTAAGTGATAAGAAATTGCCGTCAAAAATTAATATCGAAACGGCAATTCCATTTAAGTTTCAATAGACGGAAAATGGAAAAATTGAAGATTTTATTGAAAGTTGAAAGTTAAATTTATGCACTATTACAACGAAGAAGACCTTGGCAGATTCGGCGACATCGCCAAATATAAACCCGAATTATTTGAAAAATTCCTGGCGTGGTATCAAGCCTGTCAGGAAGAAGGCGCGCTGTCAAAACGCGAAAAAGCCCTGATCGGTCTGGCGGTCGCGGTGACGGTTCAATGCCCGTATTGCATCGAGGCTTTTACGAATTCCAGCCTCGAAAACGGCTCGAATATGGAACAGATGACCGAAGCGATGCATCTCGCATCGGCAATTCGCGGCGGCGCGTCGCTGATTCACGGCATCCAATCGCACAACGCGCACGATAAGGTTTCAATGTAAAGAAATCGGTGCTTAGTCCTTAGTCATTTGTCCTTTGCTGTTTGTCCGAACAGTTTGGTCATTTATTGGAAACTAAGGACAAATGACTAAGGACAAATGACTACTTCAGCAGTTCAAATTACAAGACGCGACGGCAAATCCGCTCTGCCGAATTCGAGCGTCGGTTTTGAAGAAAAACTGGCGCAGAATAATCTTGATCTGCGTTCGGCAAACGTCGAAATTTTGCAGGTCAATGTCGGCAAATTGTGTAATCAGACGTGTAAGCATTGCCACGTTGATGCCAGCCCGACGCGCACGGAAATTATCCGGCGCGAGACGATTGATGCCTGTCTGGAAGTTTTGCGCGAATTTCAAATTCCGACGCTCGACATTACGGGCGGTGCGCCGGAACTCGTTCCCGATTTTCGGTATTTTGTCGCAGAAGCGCAGAAAATCGGGACGTGCGTTATGGTCAGACATAATCTGACCGTGATGTTTGAAGAAGGTTTTAGCGATTTGCCCGAATTTTTTGCGGAAAATCGGGTTGAAGTCGTTTGCTCTTTGCCGTATTTTCTGCCAACTCAAACCGATGCCCAGCGCGGCGCGGGCGTTTTTGACAAATCAATCGAAGCCTTGAAAAAATTAAACGCGGTCGGTTATGGAATTGATGCAAAGTTGATCTTGAATCTCGTTTACAATCCGACGGGAGCATTTTTGCCGCCGGAACAAACAGCCATCGAAAATGATTTCCGGCGCGAATTAAAAACGCGTTACGGCATTGTTTTCAATAGTTTATACACGATTACAAATATGCCGATCGCGCGTTTCCTCGATTGGCTGCGGCGTTCGGGAAATGAAACGAGTTATATGCAAAAACTCGTCAACGCGTTTAATCCGGGAACCGTTGAAGGGTTGATGTGCCGCAACACTCTGAGCGTTGATTGGCTCGGCAATTTATTCGACTGCGATTTTAATCAAATGCTCGAAATTCCCGTAGCAAAGGAAGCGGGACAAACAATTCACGATTTTTCGCCCGAAAAATTTTTCAATCGCGAAATTATGACCGATTCACACTGTTTCGGCTGCACCGCCGGCGCAGGTTCTTCGTGCGGCGGAACGGTCGCATAACTACAGACAACGGACAATGTATAGTATTTTTATGTTTGATGAAGATCAGGAGTGTTTATGAAATTGTTTTTTTTCATTTCACAGAGAAAATGTTGTCTTATTTTCCGTTCGATAGTAAATTTTATAAACTGTTCAAATTTTAACCGGGAAACATACGTTTTTTATGAAACATAAAAAAATCTTTCAAAAAGTGCGGAAACTGATTGATGAGCGCGAGCTGACGGACGAGAATCTGGAAACGGCGCGGAATGAGCTTTTTGCGCTGGTCGAAGAAGATTCCGAATGCGATTGGGCATACGGGCTTTTATCGGAGATCAATTACTGGTTCGGCGAATACTCGGACGACGCGGACGATAAACTCGCCTTTTTCAATGAAGGAGTCGAATGCGGCAAAGCGGGTGTCGAAATAAACGAAGATTCCGTGGAAGCGAACTTCTGGCTGGCGGTCAATTACGGCGCGTTCGGGCAGGAAAAGGGAATTATGCAGAGCCTTGCGCTGATTAATCCGATCAAAGCGGCGGCGGAACGCGCCATTGAACTCGACGAAGGCTATTTTTACGGCGGACCGTGGCGCGTTCTCGGCAGACTTTATAACAAGGCTCCGGGTTTTCCGTTTTCCATCGGCAATAACAAAAAGGCGATCGAATGTCTGGAAAAGGCTGTGAGTTTGGGACCGAAGTTTTTTCTCAACCGGCTTTTTCTCGCCGAAGCGTATATTTCAAACCGCGAAAAATCAAAAGCAAAAGAGCATCTGGAATGGATTCTCAGCGCGCCGCCGAACAAAAATCACGAACTCGAGGACGAAGATTCAAAGCGCGAAGCGGAAACGCTTTTGGAAAGTTTGTAACGTAAAAACCAATTTATTTATCGGAAATACCGCGATCATTAATTGATTCAAATTTGCTCCGGCAGTTAATATGTGAGATTTTTAACTTAATTTTTAAAAATACTTTATTTAAAAATTTATGACATTATTACTGATCTATCTTTCTGTTGCACTTATCACATCGTTTCTGTGTTCGATTATGGAATCGGTTTTGCTTTCGCTGCCGAAATCTTATTTAAGGGCTCAATCCGAACAGGGCGACAAATCCGCCATCGCATTTTTAGAGATGAAGGAGGATATCGACAAACCGCTTTCGGCGATCTTGTCGCTCAATACGGTTGCGCATACGGTCGGCGCGGCGGGTGTCGGAGCGCAGGCGACAGTTGTTTTCGGCGAAGCGTATTTCGGCGTGGTTTCCGCCGTTTTGACGATTTTAATTCTCGTTCTGACCGAGATTATACCGAAAACATTGGGCGCGAATTACAGTAAAGAACTGATGGGAATCGCTTCTAAAAGTATCAAAGTAATGATAATAATTACTTATCCTTTGATTATCGTCTCGATGTATCTGACGCGTTTGCTCTCCAGAAAAGACGCGGAATTGACGACCAGCCGCGAAGAAATTTCGGCTCTGGCGAATATCGGAATGGCGGAAGGGATTTTTGTCGATAAGGAAAACAAGATCATCCAAAACCTCATTCAACTGAAAAGCATACGCGTGGTGGAAATTATGACTCCGCGCGTCGTCGTCGTTGTTGCCAACGAGGAAATGACCTTACAGGAATTCTTAAAAATCAAGGATTTTCTGCATTTTTCGAGAATCCCGATCTATCAGGAACACCGCGACAATATCACGGGTTATGTTTTCAGAGAATTGGTTTTTGAAAAATTAGCCGAAGACCAGTTTGACCTGAAATTAAAAGACATCCGGCGCGAGATCGTCGCAGTTTCGGAATACACGACGCTGTTCGATGCCTGGGAGACATTGATCGGCAAAAAGGAACATATCGGTTTGGTAGTTGACGAATACGGCGGAGTGGACGGCATCATCACGCTCGAAGATATTATTGAAACACTGCTCGGTTTCGAGATTCTCGACGAAACCGACCGGGTTGAAGATATGCAGAAATACGCGCTCGACCGCTGGAAAGCCAAGCGGAAAAAATATGAGTTTCTGGAAGATAAGATCGAAGCCGAAACCGAGGAAAAACAAACTTAATAGTCTGTTTTCTAAGTTTCTTTATAATTTCAAATTTCAAATTTCAGATTTCAAATTTCAAATTAAGAGCGTTTTTTGATAATCACCAAGATTGAAAATGTTAAGAAATTTAGAAATCGGAGTACTTAAATCAACGCTGCAATCCGAATCGAATGATTGACCTGAAAAATATCTTTCATAAAATAAGCTATTTGCAGTATCCGATGATGCTGATAGCCGTTTATTATTCGCTCAAACCGTATTTTGTCGGATTCGATACGATTTGGGTAAATTATAATTTCCTGCTCATTTTCGCCGGACTCGGAATCAGCCTTTCGACCTTGCAGGACACGCGCAAAACGCAGAATAATTTTTCCAAACGCATCTGGGAAAACCCGATAAAAGGCAAGATCGCGCTCTCGATTATCGCGTTGGCGGCGCTTTTCATAATTTTGACGGGAATGTTCGGCGTTTTTCTTTCAAACAGCAAGATTCTGCAGGAATTATCCTTCGGCACGATCGTCTTCGGAATCGGAATGATCGGA
>CAYUGW010000068.1:0-11565 GCA_964444245.1 uncultured Blastocatellaceae bacterium
CCCGGATTTACCAACATCGAAGACATTTTCGATCTCTTCGGATTCGGCGATATGTTCGGCGGCGCACGCGGCGGCGGCAGACGCACGACCGTTCAGCGCGGCGCGGATTTGCGCTACGATCTGGAAATCACACTGGAAGAAGCGGCGACCGGAAAGGAAGAAAAGCTGAAAATTCCGCGTCTTGAAAAATGCGGCGAATGCAGCGGCAAAGGCACGGAAAAGGGAACCGAACCGGAAACCTGCATTACGTGCCAGGGAAGCGGTCAGACGCGCTTTCAGCAAGGCTTTTTCAGCGTTATGCGAACCTGTGCCAACTGTAGCGGAAAAGGGCAGATCATCAAACATCCGTGCAAAGAATGCAGAGGCGCGGGCAGAATCGAAAAAGAGAAAAAACTCGAAATCAAAATCCCGGCAGGTGTCGAAACGGGTTCGCGTCTGAGAATTAACGGCGAAGGCGAAGGCGGACCCAGCGGCGGACCTTCGGGCGATCTGTACGTCGTCATACACGTTGCCGAACACGAAATCTTTGAACGCCAGGGGGCAAATCTTTATGCCAGCGTGCCGATTTCATTCGCCCAAGCCGCACTCGGCGCGGAGATCAAAGTTCCCACCCTCGAAGAAGAAGAAGAACTGAAAATCCCCGCCGGAACGCAGACCGGAACGGTTTTCCGCCTCCGAAGCAAAGGAATGCCGAGCCTCGGCGGACGCGGCAAAGGCGACCTCTTCGTCGCCGTAACCTTGATTACGCCGAAAACCCTGACTAAAGAACAGCGCAAATTATTAGAACAACTCGCCGAGATCGAAGACGTTGATTTTCAAGACCAATCATTTATGGACAAGGTGAGAAACATTTTCGGCTAAGAAAGTAAAAGAGTTTAAAAGTAAAAGAGTGAAAAAGTATCGTTGAGGAAATTCAACCAACTTTTTCACTCTTTTACTTTTAAACCTTTAAACTTCATGAAAGTTTTGCTTTGACGGTTTCGCTGACCGTTTTGCCGTCGGCGGTTTTGCCTTGCAGGTTGGCGAGTGCGGCTTTCATAACCGATCCCATGTCCTTCATCGAACTCGCGCCGGTTTCGCTGATCGCCGCTTCGACCGCAGCTTCGATTTCTTCTTTTGAAGCGGCTTGCGGCAGGTATTCTTCGATGAAAACGATTTCAGCGGTTTCTTTGGCGGCTAATTCGGCGCGTCCGCCTTTTTCGTATTGTTCGGCGGAATCGCGTCTTTGTTTGACCAAAGTGTTTAAGGCTTTTTGGATTTCCTCGTCCGTTAATTCCTCGCCTTTTTCGATTTTTTTGTTCATCAGATTGGCTTTCACCATTCGCAGAACCGAGAGGCGATCCGCATCTTTTGCCTTCATCGCCGTTTTTATGTCTTCTAAAATTCTATTATTTAAACTCATACTCTTTTGTCATTTATCATTTATCATTTATCATTTATCACTTGCTGACCTTTTCAATAAAATCAAAATTAAGAGATTTATCGTTTGATACAAAAAGTAATAATGATATGTATCAAATGATAAATGATAAATGATAAATGATAAATGTAAAGTGGCGTTTTGGAATTTTAGCCGGATTTGTGGCGGCTCTGTTCGGTTTGTATCCGCAGTTTGCGCTTATTAGCGAACGCGGCGACGATTGGAACGGCGTTTTTGCCTCGAACGATCTGGACGAAGCGGCGTACGCTTCGTATTTGCAGGCTCTGATTGACGGCAGACCGCGCAAGAACGATCCGTACAGCGGGCGCGACGAAACTCCCGAAAATCCGCAGTATGAATCAATTTTCTCGATTCAGTTCGCCGCACCGTATCTGGCAGCGATTCCCGCACGCATTCTCGGCTTAAACGCTTCGCAAACCTTTATGGCGATCTTTGCGCTGGCAAGTTTTTTCACCGCTTTGGCTCTGTTCTGGCTGATCGTGCAGATTACCGGCGATGAACGCTTTGCGGCAATCGGAACGCTTCTTATCTTGTTCGGCGGTGCGCTTGTCTCGGGAAACGGCGTGATAAACGAGTTTTTATACGGCGGCGGGGCTTACCCGTTTCTGCCGTTTTTGCGAAGATACATTCCGGCGGTCGCTTTTCCGTTTTTCTTTGCAATGTACGGTTTTGTCTGGCTGGCTCTGAAAAGCGAGATCAAATCGACAAAATATATTTCCGCCGTTTTAGCCGGATTTTCGTTTGCTTTTCTGGTGTTTTCCTACTTTTATTTATGGACGACCGCCGCTGCGTTTTTGTTTGCATTAACTCTATTTTGGGTGATTATTCGTCCTGAAAACTGGAAAAAAGATCTGCCTTTTTTGTTGCTTGCCGATGCAATCGCTTTTCTGTCGCTGTTGCCTTACGCCTATCTGCTTTCAAAACGCGCCCCCGATATTGATGCGGTGCAGCTTCTGGTTTATACGCACGCGCCTGATCTGCTGCGTGTTCCGGCGATTGTCTCATATGTTGTGCTTCTGCTGGTCGGACTGGCGATTCTCCTTAAATTTACCAAAATAAAGGAAAATTTGACGATTTTTCTGATCGCTTTTTCGGTCGTGCCGTTTATGGTTTTTAATCAGCAGATTATCACGGGACGCTCACTTCAGCCGTTTCATTATGAATTTTATGTCGTTAATTACATCACGGCTCTGATCGTGGTTTTGACGATATTTCTCTTTTTGAATCGGCTCCCGAAATTAAAACTTTACACGTCGATCTTGCTGGTTTTGGGTTTTACGTCAATTATCTGGGGTTATTTTGAAGTTAAATCTACGACGAAACTGCTGCTTTTCTGGAATATCGAACGCGATAAGGCGATGCCCGTTACCAACAGACTGGCTGAGCTTGCCAGAGAGAACGAAAGCTACGGCAAACGGGCGGTAACGCTCAATTACGATTATATTCAAGCCGACAGTCAGCCGACCGTTTCGCCGCAAGCCGTTCTTTGGGCGCGGCATCAGCACGTTTTTGCCGGTGTTTCGTGGGAAGAAAATAAAGAAAGATATTATCAATTGATTTATTACGCCGGGCGCGATGCCGATTGGCTCCGGGAAAACTTCCGGCGCGGCGACATCGAGGCTTTTATGGCACTTTTCGGTTGGGATCGGTTCAATGCGCGGCTTTCGGTCAATGCGCGTCCTCTGACCGCCGGTGAAATCGAAGAAGAAGTGCAGCGATACAACGCGTATTATCAAAATTTCAGCTTCAGACAGGCTTCAAATCCGACGCTTTCGTTTGTCGTCGTGCCGAGTGAAACCGATATAGATTTAGCAACCTTGAAAACTTGGTATGACCTCGGCGAAGGCGAAGATTTCGGCGATTATACGCTTTATAAACTGACTCTGAAACCGGAAAATTAAATCTGATAAAGTTAAAAAAAGCCTGCTGAAGTTCGTCAGCAGGCTTTTCGAGTATTACTTAAAAAATATAAAAACAATTTATGCGGCTAGAATATCGTTTGATGTTTCGGCGAAAACTCGTCTGCCGTTTAAAGCGTCATCAATGATTTCCCGCACAGCCGAAGCATCAGGGTTTACGTCCATCCGGGCGCAAGCCCGAAGATGTCGGATAATCCCTTCTGTCGCTATTTCCAAAGGCGCACCGCTCAATTTTGAAAAGCGACGTGCCTGTATATGGTCTATTTGTAAAATTCTGTCCTGTATTGTCATCGGTTTAGCTGCTGCTGCCACGTTATCATTATCCTCCCAAGTTTTGGTATCTTCATACTCTTTGTGAAAATTATCGCAAGGAGTAACAGACTTTAAAGAAAACAACAAATCAATTGTGTTTTCCTATTTTAAATTAGTTGAAATTCACAACTCAAAAGTTGCCGGTTTTTATAACTCATCTATAACTCGTCAGTTGCGTTTCAACTCAATTTAACAAAATAGTAACAAATTTTTTTGGCTTTGTCACCATTTTTTTTCAGGTTTGTGATATTTTTCTCAAAGATAAGGCAAAAACAAAAAAAAAGACCGTCAAATCCGCAGATTTACCGGTCTTTATTTAGTTAAAAATTAACGTATCTATTATCCGCCGACGGCATCTTTCATAGCTTTGCCGACACGGAATTTAACGGTTGTTTTGGCAGGAATTTTGATCGGTTTACCGGTTGCCGGGTTGCGACCTTCACGCGCTTTGCGTTCTGCTCTAACCAATTTTCCAAAGCCCGGAATAGTAAATTCTCCGTTCTTTTTGACTTCGTCGGTAGCGAGTTCAGCCAAAGCACCGAAAAAATCTTTTGCATCAGATTTTTTCATTCCTGTTTTATCAGCCATGTGGTTGATAATATCCGTTTGTGTCATACGATCTGCCATAATTATAATTTAACCTCCAAAAGTTATTGTGAATGTAAATACTACTTAATTGAACATATTTGCTTGCAAAAATGCAAACCCATAAAAGGCAAAATTGCCAAGTTATGTAAAAAAAAAGCTGGTCGGGGCGAGATGATTCGAACATCCGACCTCTCGGTCCCAAACCGAGCGCACTACCAGGCTGTGCTACGCCCCGTCCTTGATTTGTTTCATATAAGAAACATTACCAAATGCCGAATTCTACAGGCGAAAACACGTTTGGTCAAGTTAGGGTGCAATAAAATCGCGTAAAAATCGAATTATTTTCTGCGTGGCACGCGCCCGGTGGCTGATCATTTGCTTAATGTTTTCGGGCAATTCGCCGAAAGTTTCCGAAAAATCTTCGGGAATAAAAACCGGATCATAACCGAAACCGTTTGTTCCAAAAGGCTTTGCGGCGATTTTGCCGGCGCAGAACCCTTCTTCAAAATGAATTATTTCGCCAGTCTTATCGGCAAATGCCATCACGCAGACGAATCTGGCAAGGCGCTGCCTGTCTTCGGTTTTATTTAATTCATCCAGTAATTTATTGATTTTTTCCGCATTGCTCGAGTTTTCTCCGGCGTAACGGGCGGAGAAAACTCCGGGCGCACCGCCGAGAGCCGCGACTTCCAAGCCGGAATCGTCCGCCAAAGCATAAAGTCCGGTTTTTTCGGCGTAGGTTTTCGCCTTTAAGAATGCGTTTTCGGCAAATGTCGTGCCGGTTTCTTCAACGTCCGCGATCTGCGGAAATTCATCCAAACCACGTAATTGAACGGGCAAATCCGCCAATAATTCTCTTAATTCCGTTATTTTTCCCGGATTTCTGGTTGCAACTAGAAGTTCCATTTGATTTTCCTGATAATTTAGTTTAAGTTTTATCCGATAAATGTATGTTTTATCAACTGATAACTGAAAATGAAAAAATAACATTTTGACATTTTTGTTGCCAAAAAGGTATCGCTTGAGTTATAAAGTATATAGCGGAAAATTCCGCACACTCCCTTTAGCCGACGAAACTTTCGTAAGGAAACTCTAATCTTGGATATTGCTGTCAGTCAAACTTCAACTCTTAATCCGTCGAATTCATCTGCGGCAAATGCCGGGACGAACGGAAATTTACCCGTTCAAAGCGCGGATGAATTAGTGTTTCAACTCGGTTTATGGCTGTCGGGTTTGGAGAGTTTTCTCAATATCCGCAATCATTCTTTTGCCGAAGACAATCGCGCAAAAATTTCTGCCAGAGATTGGACGCGGGAATTTCGCCTGACGCATTCGACGTTTCTTTTATGTTCACGGCTTGCTTTTCAGCTCGGAAATACGATTAAAAACGAAGATCAGACGAGCCTTGAGGTTTCTTCCGATGAAATTTTCGAGCTTTCGCAGACCTTAAAAGACGCGATTTTGTTAAATGAAGGCGTTTTGCGCGCCGCCCCGCTCAAATTCGGCGAATGGACGGCTTGGAGCAATCTGCTTTCCGATAAATTCAAATCGGTCGCCGTTTTCGACAAACTCATTAAAACCGCCGAAAAAACGGGCGAAAAATCTCTGCCGGAAAGTCTTGTCAAACTGATCGAATCAAAACCGATCGCTTTTTCCGCCAAAGCCGATCTGCAGCTCGTTTTGCCGCGTCTTGCCAAAATTCTGAAATGGCTCAGCGTCGTCGGCGAAATGCTCAAACAGGACGAACCCTTAAAGCCCGCGCTTTTGATTTTCTCGCGCATTTACGAACAGGTCAACGAGATGACCGCGTTTATCAATAATCGTCTTTTGCGTTTTCCCGATGAAGAAGACGAACTTTTCGGGACACTCGACGGCGCAGCTTACACGGCTTCGATTGAACTTCGTAAAGTCTTTAATCACGAACTTTCCGGTCTGGTTGATATTCGCACAACGCCTTCGGTCTATGCCAAGATCGAAACGGCTTACGCGCTTTTAAACGACAGTTTTCAATTGACTTTAATAACATTCGGCAAACTTCTCGATCCTTCGATTGAAGCCGATCAGATTTTCCCGAATCTGAAAGTCAAATTCGAGCATTCGATGCTTTTGCGTCAAAAAATGTGGAATATGCTGCAAGACGTGCGAAATGCCGAGCAAAATCCCGAAAGTTTTCCGCTCGATAAACTGCACGAAAAATTGATCGATTTCCGCGACCGAACCCAGCATTTTCTGTTTTACAAAGACAAGGAAACGATTGAAAGATTTATCGAAGAAGTTTTAATTACAAAAAATAAAAAAGACCTCGTGCCGATCCTGCACCGCTTCAGTGCATATATCGAAACGCTTTTCGGTCAAGTAAATATGCGCGTCGTTCTCGCCGACAATCCGTTTGAATATCCGCAAAATTAAGGCAAATTTCAGAAATTAAAAGGGAAAATCAACAGGGATATACAGGATAAACAGGATATAAAATCTTTGGTTTGACGTGAGGCGCGACATAAGAAATTCGGATTTAGTCGGTGAAACCGACGTTATATTTGTAGCCCACGATGCAAATCGTGGGAATAATCATCAATTTTTCATTAAGCCATTGAAAATGGCGACATAAATGCTATGTCGCCATTTTCAATGGCTTAAACAATATCTCTAACTTATTCCCGAAAACTCAGCGTTATGGGCTACAAATATGCCGCCGTCTTCGACGGCTTATGGCGAACTCACGTTTGGTTTAATATCCTTGTCTATCCTGTATATCCTCGGTTAATTTTCTTGAATTTTCTTGAAATCTACTGCGATCTGAGCGTTGCCAGAGGTTTTCTGAATAAAACGTCAAAACTCGCGATTGCGCCGATTATCATTACCAGAACAGTCGTAATTAAAATTCCGGCAATCGTCAAAACGAAATCGAATTCCCATTCGATATTCAGAATAAATCTCGACACGCCGAACGAGAGCAAAACGGCAAAACCCGTTCCGATAATTCCGGCTAAAAATCCCAAAAGTCCGTATTCCGTAAACAGAATCGCGGCGAGCGTTTTGCGTTTTGCGCCGAGCGTTTTCAGAACGGCGTTTTCGTAAATCCGCTGCGATTTGGTCAGCGCGACCGAGCCTACGAGGATTAAAATTCCGCTCAAAATCACAAAACCGCCGACAAATGAAATCGCCAGAACAAAATTATTTATCAATTTTTGAACCGCCGCGACGATATCGGCAACGTCAAAGATTTGAATATTCGGATATTGGTCAATAATTGTGCGCTGAAGGCGTGCGCGTTCGGTTTCGGGAAGTTTTTTCAAAACGGTTGCGACAAAGGTCTGCGGGGCTTGATCTAAAACTCCTGGCGCAAAGACAAAAACAAAAGCCGTGCGCGTGTTTCGCAGATCGATGTCGCGGATATTGGCGACGCGAGCGGTGATTTTTCTGCCCGAAATGTCGAAAGTTATCGAATCGCCGACCGTCACCTTCAAATCCCTGCTCATTCCTTCTGCAATCGAAACTTCCGGCACGTCCGAAATCTCGTTCCACCAACGTCCGGCGACGACGGTTTCGTTATCATCGAGATTCGGACGATATGTCACGGCAAATTCGCGCCCGATCCTGCCCTGTTCCTGACGAATTTCAGGGCTTTGAAAATCAATCGGTTCGCCGTTGATATAAGAGATTCGCGCCCTGATTGTCGGGATCGCCTGCGCCTCTTCGCCCGTTTTTTCGGTGATAATTCGCTGCAATTCGTCAATCTGACTTTTTTGAATATCGATAAAAAACAAGCTCGGCAAGGTCTGATTGCGCGTAAAATCGAATTCTCTGACCAGATTCGACTGCAAAAACTGTACGCTCAAAACGACGAACGCGCCCAGACCGACCGCCAGCAAAATAATCCGCGTTTGATTTCCCGGACGATAGAGCGAATTTACGGCTTGCGCGAGCGAAAACGAGCCGAACTTTTTGACTTTTTTCAGCAAAAGAGTTAAAACAAGAGCCGCAAAATAAAGAATTACGGAAGTTAAGCCCAAACCGACGAGAAAAAACGCGCCGACCGGAATCGAACCGGCTTGCCAGACCGCCAAGCCGAGAAGTCCGCCGACGGAAACAATCGTAAAGATCGTTTTCGTCCAATCGAGACGGCGCAAATTTCGATTATTCTCATCCCGCAGCAGAAGATTCGGCTTAATATTGCGAACCTGCAGAAGCGGCAGAGCGGAAAAAAGCAGGGAAATCAAAACGCCCAAAAGAAGACCTTGAATCGCCGTTCCGAAATGAACCGCGTAGCTCATTTCCGGTGGCAGCTCCGCCCCGAATTGCGATTGCGCTGCCCAGAGCGTAAGCTGCGCCAGCAAAACGCCGAAAAGACTTCCGATAAAACCTAAAGTCAGAATTTGCAGAAGATAAACCGTTATAATCCGCGTCCCGCTTGCGCCTAAGCATTTTAAAACCGCGACGGATTTGCGTTTTTGTTCGACAAAAACCCGCGCCACGTTCCACACGCCGACACCGCCTAAAACCAGGATCAGAAGTCCGGTTAAAGACAGATAATTTTCCGTCCGCGCAAACTGTTCGCCGAGTCTTTCCTGCGATTCGCGGTAAGAGCGCACGCGCAGAATCGTGCCTTTCAGAGCCTCGCGCAGTTCGTTGACCAGCGCGGTCGGGTTATCCGAAGTTCGGTACAGAATTCGGCGCGTAGTTCGCCCGCGATTTCCGGTTAAACCGGCTTCGTCAAAGGCTTTTTTCTCGATAAAAACACGCGAACCGAGCCGGAACCCTCCCGAATCGCCCGGTTCGGCTTCGAATGTTCCGCGAATCTCGAATTCGATTTCGCCGATGCGGATTTTGTCGCCGACCTTAACATTTAAGTCTTCGAGCAGAATCAGCGGAACGACCGCGCCGCGATTTTCTAAAAGTTTGAAATCAAACGGTTTGCCGGAAACTATAAAATCTCCGACAAGCGGAAACGGCGGTTCGATTCCCTTTAATTCAACGAGCGAGAAGTTTTCGTTTGCGGGATCTGTCGGGCGCGCCATCGCCGAAGACGTGATCGCTTCGTTGCGCGCTTCGACGATTGACGAATTATTGATCACTTCTTCGATTTTCGAGATTTCCGCCGGCGAAAAATCATTGCTTGAAAGAATCTCTATATCAGCCGTCATCAATGCCCGCGCATCGCCGCCGACCGCGTGTCCGAGATTTTGAATCAAGGAGCGCAACGCAACAACCGAACCGACACCGATGGCAATGCACAAAAAGAAAAACAAAAGCCTGCGCCACGATGAACGGATTTCCCGAAATGTTAAGTTAAATATAAATTTCATATAAATACCAATAAATACTGAAAAGCGTTTGGAGTCCACGCTTTAGCGTGCCTTCCGCCAGCGAAGCGCGGCGGAAAAGCCGCATAAATGCGGGACTCCAAACGCTTGGATGAAATAATTATTAAATCAAAAAATTTAAACTTCGGAATCAACATAAAAATCAGCATTTATCTGTGTTCATCTGCGGTTAATTTTTCTTTGCTGTCTTGAAAATCGTTAAAGTTGTCGCTGATAACTATCCCGTCTTTTAAAATCACCTGTCTTTGCGCTTTATCGGCTAAATGCTGATCGTGCGTAACTAAAATCAGCGAAACATTATGGCGATTATGCAGATCGGTCATCAGATCGAAAATATGATTGCCGTTTTTGGAATCGAGATTTCCGGTCGGTTCATCCGCCAGCAGAATTTTCGGCTGATTGGCAAAAGCGCGGGCGATGGCAACTCGTTGCTGTTCGCCGCCGGAAAGTTCGGTCGGGTAATGATGTCCGCGGTTGGTTAGTTCGACGGCTTCGAGCAAATCTTTGGCGCGTTCTTTTGCATCCTTTAATCCCAAAATTTCCATCGGAATTAAGATGTTTTCAAACGCCGTCAGGCTCGGAATTAAATGAAAAGATTGAAAAATAAAACCGATTTTCTCGCTTCGTAAAGTCGCCAGACCGTCTTCGTTCATCTCGGTTATATTTTCATTATCAATCAAAATCGCGCCCGAAGTCGGCGCATCGAGTCCGGCGATCAAGCCCAGCAGCGTTGATTTTCCGCTGCCCGATGCGCCCGTTACGGAAACAAATTGCCCGTCGGGAATTTCCAGAGACACATCATTTAAAATTGTCAAATCTTCCGCGCCGGATTGGACGGTTTTGGTTACATTTTGCAGAGTTATCATAAAAATTCGTTGATAGTTGATTGTAAATGGTTAATTGTTTTAGTTTTAATGTCAGCAATTATCAATTAACGATTTACTATCTACAATCATAACTTGCAAAAATAGCGCAAACAAGTTCGCTGTTTTTTGCATCATAAAAAACGAGTTTAGCGAACACACATAAAAAATATATGCTTAGATTTATTCGATTATTTGCAATTTTAAGTTTCATTTCTTCGGCGGTTATTTTTTCGGCGTGCGATGTTTCGACCGCCGAACCGCATTCAAGAGCCGATGCCAACCGTCCGCTTGTTAAACCGAAGATTTCTTCCGACCGACCGAAAATCGTTGCCTTCGGCGACAGTTTGACCGCCGGATTCGGGCTTGCCGAAAAAGATTCCTACCCGTTTCTTTTGCAGCAAAAACTCGATGCCGACGGATTTAATTACGAGGTCGTCAATGCCGGAGTTTCGGGCGATACGAGCTTAGGCGGATTAGAGAGAATCGATTGGGTTTTAGAGCAGGAAAATATCGATATTCTGGTTTTGGAACTCGGCGCAAACGATCTCCTGAGAGGTTTGCCGGTCGCGCGAATGAAGGAAAATCTCGGCAGAATTATCGAAAAGGCAAAGGCAAAAAATGTCAAAGTTCTGCTCTGCGGAATGCTCGCGCCGGACACGATGGGCGCGGAATACCAACGCGATTACGTGATGGCTTTTCCCGATCTGGCAAGCGAACACAAGGTCGAATTTCTGCCGTTCGTGCTGGAAAACATCGCGCTTAAAAAGGAACTGAATCAAGCCGACGGAATTCACCCGAACGCCGAAGGCTCGAAGGTTATGACCGACAATATTTATAAATCTCTCAAGCCGATGTTGGAAAAATAGATTTGTTTTGGCATTATAGAAAACAAACAAAGCCCGGGCGTGGAAGTTCGGGCTTTAATTTTATTTCGAGAATTTATCCGGAAACAATAAATGAACGTAACCTATTTAGAATGCGCTAATTGTCAAAAACACTACGAAACCAATCGGCTTTTAAATCTCTGCACCGAATGCGGAAAACCGCTTCTTGTCCGCTACGATTTAGAGAAAGCAAAACAGACTTTAACAAAAGATTCGCTTGCGTCGCGTCAA
>CAYUGW010000069.1:0-11488 GCA_964444245.1 uncultured Blastocatellaceae bacterium
CTTCCGTTATAATTTTTCGACAGTTCGACTGCTCTCAGCATAGGTTTCTCCTGTTTATCTCGTTTTTCCCGATCGTCGGACAGACTTTTACTTAATAGGCCAGTCTATCGAACCACCGAAAAGCAACAACAAGTTTTTAACGAAGAGACTGAAATTACGAGTGAGTGAAGCTTATTTGAGAACGGATGGCAATGTTCCTTTTGACTGATACCGTTGCTCTCATTCGGCTGGCTCTCCACTGACCTCGTTGGGCCTAGAGATTGAGGTCGCCTGATTCTGCATCGGCTTAGTTTGTTTTCCAACCGGAACTTCTGAAAAATCCTGTCTTGTTTTGAACGCCGGATTTGGCACAACCGCTGTTGAATCTGTCTTTGCAACTGTCGGCGGCGAATCTGTAACGGTTGAAGCGAATGCGAATAAAACAAATGCAATCAGGAAGTATTTCATCTTCCCAACCTATAATTTTGTAATTTTGCAAAAGCCAAATACATCAAAACGACTGAGGCAGCGAGCAAAAATAAGACACCGTAGATCACGCGGTAGAAAACATTTGCAAAAGGCTCTTCGCTGTATTCAAAGCGCGGTATTTGCTCGTAATCGGCGATGCTTAGTTTGTCGAGACGGAAGATTCGCGGGACGAAATAATCCGCCCAGCTTTTGTCGAATTCTTTGGTTTGCGTGCGGAAATGCGTGTAGCGTTCGAGCCCCGTGCCGGCGATGTCGTTGAGGGCTTCTTGGGTAATGACCGACGGCGAGAGAAAGCGTAAATTTCGGACCAGCGATTGTTGTTTGCCGAGTTGTTCGTCAAAACGGGCTTCGACTTCCACGACTTTTTTCTTTTGCTCGCGTTGGATATAGACAAACGTCAGCCCGAAATCTTTAAGATCGGGTTTTTCGTTTTTTGGGATGTATTCGGGATGGTCTTGATAAAACTCGGTCATCAGTTTTTCGCCGTCCCGACGCATATCAAGTTTGACGTTGCGAATCGCCGTGATGACCTCGCTTCGCGGCGGCACGGGATAGATTGCCGAAATCAAAACATTCAAAAGCGACGGCAAAATTAAAACTAAAATCAGCCACGTCGCCGAAGAAATTACCGCGTTTGTCGCAGACGAAAAACCGAAAGAATTGATGAACGCCGCGAGCGAAAACCAAACCGCCGTGTAAGCGAATATCAGCAGAATCCAGAGCATTGTCCGCGACCAAAAACCTTCTGCCGCAACATTTGAAGTCAGCAAAATTCCAATCATCGAAACCGCCAGAACGATGCCGAAAATCAACACGAAATTCGCCGTACCTTTGGCAGTAATTAAGGTTATGAGTTTCAACGGGTTTGATAAAAGCAGTTGCAGAGTGCCGTTTTCGCGTTCCGCTGAGAGCAGATTAAAGCTCATCGCCAGCACAAAAAGCGGCAGCAGATAAACGATGACGAAAGACAAATCAAAGCGTCCGGCGAGAAACGAGAGCGGATTTTCAAAGCCTTCTTTGTCGGCTTGCGTCCGCTGTAAAGTCGAGACGGTTACGCCCGCGTTGCTCGGCAAAACATCCGCTTGACCGACGGAAAAAACGGCGGTCGGAGCAAATGGCAAAACCGCGTGCTGCAAACTCATTCCAACCGAATACGGGTCGTCCGGCAACGGTGCAAACGCATCGTCGAGCGAAGGTTTCCAACCCGTCTTGATTTTCCCGATGTTGTCGGCAAACGTCTTTTCGCGGGCTTCGATGAGCGTCCGGCTCTCCGCCTGTTTTTGCTTAATCCAACTCGCCCCGCTGAAAATTCCGTAAGCCAAAAGCCCCGCGAAAACCACCGCCAAAATCAAGAAACTCTTTTCGACAAACAAGTTACGCCATTCGTTTTTGATAATTGTTTGAAACATATTTTTGAAGTATTAGCCACAGAGTTCACAGAGAACACCGAGAAATTGATTTGAATTATAGTCACCAAGAATTGTGAAATTTCAAAACCAATCTCAGTGAACTCTGTGTCCTCTGCGGCAAAAGCTTCCTAAAAAGCCCGCATTCTGTTTGCCGCAAAAACCGCCAAACCCAACGCTCCGAACGCCCACAACGCGAGCAAAATCAGATACCAAAAGTGATGTCCGAAAGCCCAAGCCGTCGGCGGAGTTTGATATACAAAATCTTGATTCGTCCGCCAATAATCGCTCTTGGCGGCGTAACTGTAACCGTCTTTGGTGGTTGAATTGTTGGCAAAATGTAGATTAAGTTCGCGGTTAAACTCGCGGCGGTATTGTTCGACGGCGTTGGTGAAATTTTCCGAGTGCCGCAAATCCGTTCCCGAAATGCCCATCGAGAAAAATCTCGCCGGAACAAACGGCGAAACCACGCCGAAAATCCGTTGGACACGCTCTTGAGCGTAATATGTCCGCCACAGATTGCGGTAATGTTTATCGAAAACTTCGTTGCCGTGTTCCTCACTCGCGTTCATCGAAATCCCATTAAAATTGATCGGCAGATCTTCTTTTCTGTTTACGCCGTATTGAGCTAAAACCTGCTGTTCCAATTCTTTAATCTTTTTGTTCGCCGGGTCGTGTCCGTCCACGCCGTCCTTCAAATCTTTATTTACGGCATCCCAAAATTGCTTTCCGCTCGGCGTTTGATACAGATGTTCCGCCGCGTCATTGGCGACACGCGGAATCAGCAAACACGCGAAAATCCAAAATCCCAACAACAGGACCAACGATGTCCGAGCTGTCGAAGCAAACGCCGAAACCGCCAGAGCAATCCCGATAAACGCCACGAAATAAAGGAAATATCCGGCACACATCAACAAAAATCTGGGCAGACTGGCGAGTAAATCTTCATTCGCCGAAGCGAGTGCCAACGCCGTAACTCCGATCGAAACGGCCGGAATCAAAAGCAGCAGCAACGCCGCCAACACACCGAACATTTTGCCCAAAACAAAATGAATTCGCGGAACGCCGAGCGACAAAACCTGCCGCAAAGTTCCGTTCGTTCGTTCACCCGCAAACGCATCAAAGGTGAGAAAAATAATCAGCAGCGGCAAAAGAAGTTGAAGCACTCCGGCGGCAGTCAATTCGCCGAATCTCTGCAGCGCGGTCGCGTCTTCAATCGGACGATTCCGCGAAGGATTTTGATAATGCGCCTCGACCCAAATCGAACTGCCCGAAAAATTGTCCAACCCCGAATCAATCAGCGACAACGGCGTTTTCGGGCGAAACGCATAAACGCCGAAATGCGCCGCCGAATGCGGATTGCGCTCGCCCTGATTCTCCCAGGTCGCCCGCGAATCTGCCTGAGCCGCCTCTTTTTCACGTTTTACGGTCGTGTAATTTTTCCAACCCAGCCCTAGCGAAACCAGCAGTAACGCAAAGATGATCAACGCCGTCCAACGAAACCTCCCGTCGCGCACGAGTTCGGTAAATTCTTTTCTCGCAATCGTTCCATTCACGTCAAAACCTCCAACGGAAACTGCCGGTCAATTGAATCGGCAAGCCCGGAAACGCTTCTTTCGGACCGATGCTGAAGCCTGTGAAGTAATTATATTTCCTATTCAGCAGGTTAGTCGCGGACACGCGAAAATCGTACTTGCCGTCCTTGAAAGGAATGTTGAATGACGCATTGAGCAGCCCGTGTCGTCCGCCGCGGACGGTGTTTTCCGGGTCAATGAAATACTCGCCGACAAAATCGAACCAGCCGCGCAGATTTACGCCGTTGCGAAAGGTTTTTCCGATGCCGGTCGAAAATAAATTCGCCGGAATGCCGCGCACCGTCTTGCCGGAGAAATCGAACACTTCGCCGGTGAATTCGTCGGCAAAACGATTGTTTTTCCAGACCGAATCGGTGTAGGAATAATTGAAAAATCCCGACAGACCTTCGTTGATTTGGTCGAGAGCGAATTTGCTTTCAAACTCGAAGCCGGTTGACTGCTGCTCGCCGACGTTGACGGTGCGCGTCGTCGTGCCGTCGTTGATAAGGAGAATCAAATCGCGGCGTTGCAAACGATACGCGGTCGCGCTGAGGAAAAGGCGGTTGTCGAAGAAATTGCCGCGCAAACCCGCTTCGTAATTACGCGCTACTTCCGGTTTCAATTCGGTATCGCGGTTGCGGAACGAAAAGTTCGGACCGAAGGCGGGACTGTAACCTTCGCCGAACGAAACGTAGCCAGTAAAGTTCGGCGTGAAACGGTAACTCAGCGAAACTTTCGGGCTGAAATGCCCGTCCGCGTCCGCGACCGTCCGCGCCGAACTGCCGCCCGTCGCCCTGTATTCGACGCGCCGCTTGAAATAATCGTAGCGTCCGCCGACGGTGACGAATAATTTGCCCGTGATGTCAAATTGCCCCTGCGCGTAGCCGCTTCCGACACCGACGCGCGAACTGGCATCGGTCAGGCGGTCAGTTATCCAGTCGGCGCGGTTGGTGAATTGTCCGGTGCGGTAATTTCTGCGCTGAGTGTAAAACAAAAACTCGAACGTCGCCGGATTGAAGCCGAATTCGCCCGTCCAATCGGCGGTCTCGCGGTCGCGGATTCGCTCGTAACTCGCGCCGCCGACAAACCGGAAACGCTTTGTCACCCACGACAACTGCGGCTCGACGAAGAAAGTTTTCGGCTTGCCCTCGCCGTAAAACCCGTTCCAGTCAATCGTCGAAGTCGTTTCGTTCGCGCCGTTGTAAAAACCGCCGTTAAACTTGTTGCCGCTCTGACGATAATGAAGCGTCGTCCGCAAATTGATTTTCGGCGTAAAAGCGGTGTTCAAAGTCGTCGCCGCCATCACCGTTTCTTTCGCGTAGAAGGGATGTTCGATGTTGAAGTTCGCCGCCCGCCCGCCCGTCACCTCGACGATTGAACCGTCGGCGCGAACCGGAAGCGGGCTGCCGATGCCCTGTTTATAACGATGATAACTGACGTAGGAAGTCAGCGCGTTTCTGGAATTGAAATTCCATTGATTCTTGACGAGAAAATTTCCGGCGTTGCGCTGCGTCGCCTCGCGCCAGCCGTCTTTGTGTTCAAAGCTGCCGTTCAAATAAACAAAGCTCCGCTCTTCAGAAATCGGAAAACTGACGGCAAAATTCGGTCGGACGAAATTATAACTGCCGTATTGCAGACCGATTGTGCCGTTAAAAGTTTCCGCCACGGGTCGGGTCAGATAGTTAATCGCGCCGGAAATTCCGCCGCGCCCGTAAAGAGCCGAAGTCGGACCGCGCACGAGTTCGACGCGCTCGACAATATCAATCGGAATCAGTTCGAGTTCCACCTCGTCGCCCGGCGTGACGAACGGCACGCCGTCCAGCAGCGCGAGAAACGTATCGTTGTGATGCCGTTCGGGAACGCCGCGAATGATGACACTGGTGTATGCGCCTTCGTCGTATTTCGGCACGAAAACGCTCGGCTGTCCGACCAGTTCATAACCCGCCGCGCGGACTTCGCGGTTCTCGATTTCGTCGCGGCTGACGACGCTGATGCTCGCCGGCGCGTCTTTCAAATCTTCCTCGATCCGCGAAGCCGACGTAACGACGACTGAAGCCTCCATCGCTCCGACCTGCATCTGGATATTCACCGTCTGCGCGTTTTCGGTGGCTACTTTTACGTTGGCGACTACTACTCTGAAACCGCTCTTTTCGGCTCGCACCGAATAATCGCCGAAGGCGACCCGCTCGAACGTGAAATTTCCGCTTTCACCCGTTACCGCCGAACGATTTTGCCCGACCGCTCCCGAGCGCTGCAGCGTAACCGTCACGCCTGAAACCGCCGCCCCATTCACATCCAAAACTTCACCGGACACAACTCCGACATTCGCTTGCGCCAATACGGTCACAGCAAGACCGCAAAGCAACAAAACGGCTGATAAAGATAACGTTAATGTTTTCATTGATTTAATCTCCCATTAGAATATTCTCGCCCCAACGAAACCGGCCATCGCGCCACATTTCTGTAAATTCTTTTTTTGTGATTGTTTCGATCATTTCATTCGCCTCGTGATGCTTTAAGGTTTATCCACGCCACGAATGT
This sequence comes from uncultured Blastocatellaceae bacterium, assembly GCA_964444245.1. Lineage (GTDB taxonomy): Bacteria > Acidobacteriota > Blastocatellia > Pyrinomonadales > Pyrinomonadaceae > JAHCHG01. Next base: position 5,990 of record CAYUGW010000069.1, read on the forward strand.
TGCGAGCAAGCCCATCACGAAAACGGATAGAACCGTTGGAGGGAAACTCGGAGGCCTGGCCTCGTCTTTGAATTCGTGTTTCGGCAGATTTTGCCAATCTACTTCTTCGACTTTGGCGTTTCGAAAAATGAATGGATAAAAATGCTCGCGGATTTTTGTGTGATACTGACGAACCGATTCGAGATAGTCTAAGTGACTTTGTAGATCATTGCGGCTCAGGCGATTAAACGACAGTTGGGCACTAACCGTTGGCAATACTAGTGATACTTTCTGCGTCCATTCGTCCCGCAATTTTAGTTTTTGAGTATATTTTGCCGTCGTATCGCCCGATTCGAGGTCGCCCATTAGTTGGGCGGCGTAATACCAGCCCCACGAAAATTTGTCTTCGGGAATCGGTATGTCCTTGTATTGCGGATATTTGAGGTAAAACTTCTGCATCGTTTCCGCCTTCGCCAAGTCCCATTTTTGGTGATAGCCTTCGCGTTGTTTGACGGTCAGCTCAAACGATTCGGAAACGGGCAAAGCCGTAGAAATTGCGAGGTTTAGCAATGCCGGTCCAAGAATTGTCAAAAAGATCCAAACGCCCAAAAGCGATAGCGCGTTAAAGGTCGAAGACTTCTGCAAAGACATCACAAAGGCCGCTAGAGCAAACCAAAACAAGAAGTAAGCAAACGTGATAAGCAGAGCATAAACGAATCGGATATCAAGGGAACTTCCCACATAAAAACAACTTGCCGCAAGCAATAAAAACGCGATCAAAAAGATCATTAAAAACCGGATCAGCAACCTCCAGCCGATAATAGTGCTAATCGATACAGGTTGTGAATTTAGCAAACCCCAGACACCGTTTTCCTGTTCGCCGGAAATTAGGTTGTGGCAAATGGCAATAATCAAAAGTGGAAACAAGAAGACAATCACAAAAGCCAGATCAAGATTCCCGTAAAGCAAATTTTTCGGATTCGACATTTCCGAATCGTAAAGTTGACCTTCCAGCGTGAGCATTCTGACTTTGACATTAAAAGGGTTCACATCGCGTTGACCAATAGAAACTGCCGCCCAACTCGAAGGCTCGTGGGTCGTCGAAAATTGATGATAATAGAGCAGATTTCCAAGGTCGGCTTTGTTCAATTCAATCTGTTTTTTTGTATGCTCGGCTTGAAATTCAGGGATTTGAGCGATGATCGCCTGCTGTTTATTCATCACGCTTTTGCCGTGAAACATCGCGTAGGAGCCGACCAAAAAGAGACCTATGATGGCCGCGATGACTGAGGTGCCGCTCAGAAAGTTTTTTAACTCGAGTCTCAGAAATGTTGGTAAGTTCATTTTAGAACGTTTCGTCCGCTTATCTACGGGAATCTATACAAACAAATTTTTGAACTAGACCATGCGTCTTCATCCGCAGACTTAACCATTGTCTCCCGGCAAAGACCATACAACGATACCCACTACGATGAGCCAAAAGAGGACTGAAAAGATCGCTAGCCCCTGCTTCTTAAAGGATTCATATATAGTCGGCTCACGATATTCAAACTGTGGAAATTCTTGCCAAATTTCGCGGCTTACCTTTTGCCCTCGGTCGTTTTCAGCCTTTATTTTATTAGCATGCAAGTCGTTTAATTTTTGAATCATATTGAAGCGAAACTCTTCCGCTTGCCATTGAAAATTTTCGTAAGCGGTGAAATCCGATCCCGCCGTTGCCATCGAAAAATGACGGACTGCGAGATACGGATTAAGTAATCCGGCGGTTTCGGCGACACGATTTTGCAATTTGAATTTTTGTAGAAGCTCGCCGTAATGTTTGCGGAAAATTGTTGAACTGATCTCTTCGGCTTGGCTCATTACAAACCCGGCGTAGTTGAACGGTAAGTCTTTGACATCATTGACGTTATATCTTGCCAGAACTTCGCGTTTCATTTCGGCAAACTTTGGGTCATTCGGATCGTGGCTGTCGCCTTCTTTGGCCAGATCGCCTTCCAAAAGTTTGTCGAACTGAGACTTTGAAGGTGTCGGATAGACGCTCGCTCCAAGATTTTGCATCGCTCGCGGCATCACGATCCAAAACGCAATCCAAATAACTAAGAGGGCTATCAGCGAATTACGCGAAGTTTTCGTCAACGCGGACGCCACAACAGCAATCGCTGCACAGACAATAAAATAGATTGCGTAGCCGAGAAACAAAAAGATCAGCCGGATCAAGGAATCCGAATTGATCAGAAAGTCATTTAAAACCAGCCATAAACCCAACGATATCAATAAAAGAGGAGTTAACAGGGCAAAAACTATCGCCAAAATTCCCGCTGTTTTGCCAATCAAGATTTCCCGCCAGGCAACGCCTTGCGAAAACATCAAACGCAAAATCCCGCTTTCTCTGTCCCCCGAAATCGCCGAAAATCCTAAGAAAAATATCAGCAACGGTACAAGAATTTGCAGAATCAAGGCAAAATTCAATTCACCAAAACGCAACAAACCGTTTGAATGTCTGGCTTCCGAAAAATTTACGGTGTTTTGCTTATGTGCTTCGAGAAAAACCGATGTTCCCGCAAAGCTGTCCACGCCCGAATCAAAAAAGCTCAAACTCGACTTCGGACGAAACGCCAAATAGCCGTAATGTGCCGAACGATGCGGATGTCGGTCAGGTTGTTCGAGCCAATTTGTCGCGACAATTTCCTGATATTTCCGCCGTTCTTCGTTCAGCGTTTTCGCGTTTTGCCAACTAATAAACAATGCAGAGAATAGAGTTATTCCTAGTACGATCGCCGAAAGATAGACCGTCTTCGTGCGAAAAGCGCTCCGCCATTCTTGGCCTGCAATACGTTTGATAATGGAAAACTTCATAGCTTTCTTAGCCACAGAGTTCACAGAGAATTTTCTATTTTTTCTTAACACATGCTTTCTTTTCCGCGTCTTTTCGCGTCTTTCGCGGGCAAACTCCTTCTCTGTGTCCTCTGTGGCAAACTTTCACTTCTTCACAAACGATAAAATCGTCATTCCTACGGAAAATGTTCGTGGTTGACCGGGGAAATTTCCGGTTCGGGTATTGAACAGCGAACTGAGCGAGTAGACCTCGTTTCCAACATTTTCGAGCTTGGCGTGAAACCGCAAACGCTTGAAAATAGTGTGGTAATAGCTCAAATCGAAGGTCTTGTAACCGGGCGATTTCAGATTGGCAAACGGCTCGACTCGATCGCCGACAAATTCGCCACCGAACCCGATTCCGATTTCGCTGGTGAGGTCATACCGCGTGAAAAAACCGAAAGTGTTTTTCGGCACATTCGGCATCGGCTGACCGACGACGGACGCAACATTGTCTTTCAAAATTTGCGAGTCAATGAGTGAATAGTTCGCCGAAAAGTTCCAACGTCGTGTAATTGCACCATTGACGTCAACGTCAAAGCCTCGATTACGGACTTCGCCAACGGTTAAAAGTGCGTTGAAATTGTTTCCCGTTGGACCAAAAAGCGGATCGGGACGCAGAACATCGGTTTTATTGATTTGGTAAACCGAAGACGTGATAAACAATTTTCGGTCGAGCAATTCAAACTTTACGCCGCCTTCAAACTGTCTACCTTTTTCGGGGTTGAACGGTCCATTTGCCGTTGGCGTTTGCGCTAAAATGCTTGGACGAGTGTACGAATTGGCAAAATTCCCGTAAAACGCAATGTAACTGACGGGCTTAACAACTGCTCCGATTCTGCCTGTAAATGCTGTTTTGTCGTCATTTAAGATAAGCGTGCCGGAACGTCCTTCGTCATTGTAACGCTCGATGCGTCCGCCTGCGACAAATTGAAAGTAGCGATTTACTTCGACTTGATCCTGAAAATAGAAGCCAAGTCGCGAAGGCTTGGCGGTGTCATCGTTGATGAGCGAAAGTGCATAATTTATAGGATTAGCCACGCCATAGACAGGGTTGAAAATATCAATCGAAGGCACGCCAACTCTCGCCCGGCGGAACAGGAATGTCCAATCTTGGGTGTAATACTCTGCCCCTAAATTGAAGGTGTGTTTGCCGAAATTTTCAGACGAAACGGGTTTATAGAAGTTCGTGGAAAAACTCCAATCGGTGTTCGTGCGAACCTGATCGCGGAATTCGCGAGTAACGCCCCGACCGTCTGCGGTGAACGCCCGCGGTTCGTGATATTTTTCAAAACGGTCATTGGTCAACCAACGAAACGTCGCGTCAAATCGTGCGTCCTGCCAAAAATCCTGCGACAAATTTGCCTGAAAAACATTGGCATCGAGATTCACAAAATCGGAACGCTCGGTCGCGGTGAACGAAATATCCGTCAAAAAATTTCCGTTTGAATCAATCGGAACGCCCCGCAAACGATGTCCGCGTTGATTTTGTTTGATGTATTCGTATTCAAAATTTACACGGGTTCTGTCGGTCGGTTGCCAGAACAGGTTGGTGATGAAGTTCTGATTATTTAAGCCCGCGTTGTTACGAAAACTGTCGCGCGACTCTAAGAACGTGGCTAGGCGAAAATAGAAATTTCTGCCAAGCGGAACGCTGACATCAAAATTCCCCGCCGTCAAACCGTATTCGCCGAAACGAAGCCCTGCCGAACCATCCAGAGTAGTTTTCGGCTTTTTGGTAATAAAATTTATCACGCCGCCGGGTTCGGACGAGCCATATAAAACCGATGCCGGACCTTTCAAAACTTCAACTCTTTCCACATTTGAGAGCCGCAAAATACTGGTCGAGAATCCTGCATTATTAACATCACCTTCAAGTGAGCCGTAAGGATTCCCGCGAACTCCATTGAAAAGAGTTTCACGCTGAGTAAAACCGCGAAAAACTACCGCACTGTAAGTCGTTTGATTAAGCCCGGCAACATTTTTGTAAATATCATTGACATCCGTTGCTTCGCGATCAGCGATCATTTGCGGCGAAATCGAAGTGATCGACTGAGGCGTATCGATCAACCGAGTCGGAATCTTTGTGGCAACAGTCGTATCTTCTGTATGATATTCGCTGATCCGCCCGACGACATTAACCGTTTCAGATAAAGCTTGAAGCATTATTTCAACAAAGGTCTCACCGATTCCTACATTCACCGGTTTCGATGCAGGCAAATAATCACTCGCGGTTACGATCAGATTATAATCGCCCGCCGCCACGTCGTTCAGCGTAAAACTGCCATCTGATGACGTTAGTGTTTTACTCGTCGTTCCTTCCAACCCAACAGATGCAGCGACGATCGCCCTGCCATCTGAATTTGTAACTTTCCCCTTAACAGTTTGGGTAGCGTCCTGAACAGTTTCGTGAAGCGAGCCGTATAAGCTGGCCTGATCCGCTGCATTTAGGACAGTGAAGGTGAGGAGCATGAATGTGCAAACAGCAATTGATATTCTTTTCATAGTTTTCGTTCTGTTGTTAATCCCTCATATTCTCGAGATATACGCGCTCGAGGTCGGCGTGGCCTAGTTCTTCGGTTGAGAGTTCGGTGACCAGTTTTCCGTGTCGCATGATTCCGACGCGGGTCCCGGTTTCCTTGGCGC
>CAYUGW010000070.1:0-11484 GCA_964444245.1 uncultured Blastocatellaceae bacterium
TTGCAGTGTGCGAACTGTGCGGGAAAGATATGGCTCTCAAACGCGGGCGTTTCGGCACATTTTACGGCTGCACGGGTTATCCGGAATGCAAAAATATCCGCAAAATCGACAAAAAAAGCGGCGAAACCGTAAAAACTCCGCCGCCCGTCGAACTCGATGAAATCTGCCCGCTCGACGGCGCGAAATTAGTTAAACGCACGGGACGTTTCGGCGAATTCGTTTCGTGTTCGAATTACCCGAAATGCAAATACGTCCAGCGCGATACGACCGGAATCGCGTGTCCGCGCAAAGGTTGTAAAGGCGAAATCGTCGTTAAGAAAACGCGGCGCGGCAAACCGTTCTACGGATGCTCGAATTATCCGAAATGCGACGAGGTTTACTGGGACAAACCCGTTACCGAACCCTGCCCGAAATGCAAGGCTCCGTTCATCCTTGAAAAGACGACAAAGAAAGAAGGTACTTTCCGCTATTGCAAAAATGAGGAATGTGACTATAAAATTGCCGTCAGCGATTCAATAAACAATTCTGAAACAGATTCGACGGTTTCGGCTTCGACCGAATAAATACGGAATGAACGAAAATATTCAGTTTCTGCACGCGTTTCTAAAAAACCCTTTAAAAGTCGGTGCAATTGCGCCGAGTTCGCCCGAACTTGCTCAAAAAATGCTCGAAGGCATTAAACCTGATAAAAATTCCATCGTTTTGGAACTCGGAGTCGGTACGGGCGCGATCACGAAATTTGTTCAGGGTTTAGTGCCGAACAATGAATCTTATCTCGGGCTTGAACTGGATAAAAATCTGGTTAAATCGCTGAAAATCAATTTCCCGAATCTTAAAATTGTTCGCGGAAATGCCTGCGAGGTTTTTTCGCTTCACCAAAAATCCGGCTTGGGAAAAGTCGGATTTATCGTTTCGTGCTTGCCTTTTGTTTCAATACCGAACGAAATCGGGCGGAAAATTCTGCTTGAAATTGATAAATTTATGGAGCAAGGCTGTGTTTTTCGCACGTTTCAATACGCTCACGGCTATTATTTCCCGTCGGCAATAAAACTGCGCGAACATATGCGAACCCGCTACGGCAAATCGCAAAAAAGCTCGATCGTTATGAAAAACGTGCCGCCCGCTTATACGCTGACCTGGCAAACTTCTTAAAATTAACGTGAGTCGCGACATAAGCCGTCGAAAACGGCAACATATTTGTAGCCCAAAATGCTGAGTTTTTGGGAACAAGTTAGAAATACTGATAAAGCCATTGAAAATGGTGACATAAAATTTATGTCGCCATTTTCAATGGCTTTATCATAATGCGCGATCATTTCCCACATCTAGCGATGTGGGCTACAAATATAACGTCGGTTTCACCGACTAAATCTGAATTTCTTACGTCACGCCTCACATTAAAATTTAATTCTAAAGATTTATAAAAAAAAGCGATAAAGAAAAAATCTCTATCGCTTTTTTTAATTGATTGAAGGAAAATTACCAACGCGAGTAATTTCCGCCGCCGCCGCCGCCGCGATTTCCGCCGCCGCCGCCGCCGCGATTTCCGCCGCCGCCGCCGTAGCCGCCGCGACCGCCGCCGCCGCGATTTCCGCCGCCGCCGCGTTCATCACGCGGGCGAGCTTCGTTGACGACCAGACTGCGTCCGTCGAGGTCTTCTCCGTTAAATTGTTCGATAGCTGCTTGTGCTTCTTCAGCCGAAGACATTTCAACGAATCCGAACCCGCGTGAGCGTCCTGTTTCCCGGTCTTCAATAACTTTTGCCGACTCAACCGTTCCTGCTTGAGCGAAATGCTCCTGTAAATCGTCACTTGTCAAATGAAAAGACAAGTTTCCCACATATAATTTTGTACTCATTATTCTCTCTAATCTCTTAAATTTTTAACTTAAATGAAGCAAAAGACAGGCTGGAAACTTTCAGGAAGGAAAACTCCGAAGACACTTTTTTCTACCTTTTCTGCGACGCGCCCGATCTATAAAAGAAACTTTTACTAAAAACTGCTCCAATAACACTAACCCAACTCTCTAACCGAACTAAAGTCGTCGCTTTTCTTGTCTTGAACGGACGCATCTACCGAGATACTTCTGAGAGCAAAAACCGCTGTAATTATGCAATTATTTTTACGCGATGGCAAGTGTTTTCTTGCAAACGGAATAAATTTTGCTTTTGAGAAATATATTTTTTACGGTTTGCATCCGAATTTCGTGATTTTGCGAATTTCGTATTGTCTTGAGATAATACGACGAACAAGGGAAGATTTATGACTGCAGAAACTACAAAAGTAACAACATACAAATTTACCGCCGTTTACCCGTTTTCCAAATCAGTAGAAAAAGTAGCCGAAGCGCGTCTGCCGACCGAATTCGGCGAATTTCGCATCGCCGGTTATAAATCACTGACGAGCGTCGAAGAATTTGTCTGCGTTTATAAGGGCGAATTCAGTGAAGATGTGCCGGTTCCGGTGCGGATTCATTCGCAATGCCTGACGGGCGATGTTTTTCATTCGACCAAATGCGATTGCGGACAGCAAATTAAAAAAGCGTTGGAAACGATTGAAAAAGAAGGGCGCGGCGCAATCGTCTATCAACAGCAGGAAGGGCGCGGAATCGGGATTATCAACAAAATCCGCGCCTACGCACTTCAGGACGAAGGCGCGGACACAATCGAAGCAAATGAACTTTTAGGCTTGAAAGTTGACCTGCGCGAATACGGTCAATGCGTCGAAATCCTGCGCGATCTGGGAATAAAGAAGGTTAAGGCAATGTCAAACAATCCTGAAAAACTCAAAGCAATGCGCGACGGTGGTTTAGAGATAATCGAGCGCGTACCGCTTGAATTTATGCCGTCAGAAGACACGCAAAAATACTTGAGCGTCAAAAAATTCAGAATGGGACATATATTGAATTTGGTGAGTTAAACTTAAGTATTGCATAAATTAAACGAAAAATTTATCCATATTCAACGAAAAGCGGGGGCAGATCCCAATGGCATTAAGCGATAATGCGCTTAGAATAGATGTTATTTATCTAATATTAAATCAATTTCCGCGTCGGTTAATTTTACTTTTTCCTTTAAAATTTCCAGATATTCATTTGCCGAATAAAGCGGATAATCCGTGCCGAAGACAATTCTTTTAAAGCCGAGTTTTCGGGCATAAACCGCCAACTCGGTAAATTCTTCGGCGGTTAATTTACTTACGCCTTCGCTGTCTTTATCGAGCGCGACCGCCGAAATATCGAATAAAATCTTGTGCTTTTTGATCTTCGGATTAGTTTCGAATTGATTGATAAATGCGTCAATGACGGTTTTGGTTTTCCGGTTGAAACCGCCCGAAGTTCCGAAATGAGCGATTTGCAGTTTCAGCGGTTTGATATTCGCTAAAATTTCGTCCGCTAAAAGTTTTACGTCGCGCTCGCCGAATTTCGGGTGCGAATTGTCAAAATGCAATAAAACGGGAATTTTATTTTTCGCCGCATATTCAAAGATCGGTTTTACTTTTTCGAGATGTTCGGGAACGGTCAGATAAACCTGCGAGGCGTTAAAATGAAGTTTGATGCCGTCGGCTTTCAGCCGTTTATGACATCTTTGCGCTTCGCTTAAGGCATAATCTTTGAGCGGATTAATGCCGCAAAAGGCTTCGATTGTTTTCGGCGATTGTTTTTTGGCGGCGATCAAATAATCATTTTCGGCGCGGACGGCTTCAATTTCATTTTCAACCTTTCCGAATTCGGGATGACCGTAAAGATAAGCCATCGAAACGAGTTTTACACGCTTTGTTCCGAGCCGTTTGATAATTGACTCTAACAGCGAATAATCGGCATCCGGCTTTGAAAACGGAATTTCGACATCCTTAAAGAGTTTGATCATTCGCGGACTCATAAGATGAACGTGATGATCGAAGACTTCTTTTTGCGGGTTGTTTTTAATGCTTTGACCTTTAACAAAAGCGAAACACGAAATAACTGTCAATAAAATCAAGCCAAATCTTTTCATATACGTTTTTTGGAAATGCTCTGCCGGATTTTATTTCGGGAAATCCGGCTATAAAATCCCGCAGGCATTTCTTTAGATCTAATTTTTAGTTCGGGCTGAAACAGTCGTTCTTTTTATTCCTGAAACGTGCGATGAAATCGCCTTCCAAATCCCGTTTCTTTTTATTAAAACATTACTCGATTGATACTCGATTTTATATTCTCCGCCCGTATCTTTGCCCGTAATATGTCCCGCGCCGGCAATAATTGCCGTGCCGTTTTCAAAAATATCGAGGCGTTTGATTTCGAACCGGAATGAATCATAAACGGGTTTATTGTTTTTGATATATTCCAGTTCGAGTTTTTTGTTTGACCAATTTCCCTCATTATCAATCATTTGAAATTCATCGGCAAGAATCCGTTCGAGCAATTTCGTGTCTTGCTCGCGATAGGCTTTTGCCCATTCTGTTTCTTTCAAATTTCTCAAAACCGCTTCGTCATTTTTCGGCGGCACGGAATTTTTTTGAGCCGGAACGCTTTTTTCCGCGAAAACCGCAAAAAAAATCAGACAACAGGAAAGCGCAAATTTAACCGGTGTTTTACAATATTTCATACTTTCTCCTAAAAATAAAATGGTTTTTTGATAAAAAATTTACTGCGAGTTAACCCGGAAAATCTTTTTCAAAACCTGAAATAACCTTGCAGAATGCTGAATATTCAGCCGCTTTTGTAGAAATGAGAAAACAAATACGCTAAACTGTTGCCTTCAAAAGAAAATGATTTTAGCCGGTCGCCTTTGTATGCTGTCTTATAAATTTGCCGAATTTACTTTGGTTTCCGCGCATAGAAAGCTTTTTTGTAACGGAAAAGAAATGGAAATGCGCGACCGCGATTTTTGTGTTTTACTGATTTTGATTGAAAACAGACCGCAGATTCTATCGAAGGACAAAATAATAAAATCCGTCTGGAACGGTCTGGCGGTCGAAGACAATTCGGTTGAAAGAGCGTTGGTCAATATCAGAAAACTACTCGGCGACAGCGCATCGAATCCCCGTTTTATAAAAACCGTTCGCGGAAAAGGCTATCTTTTCGTCGGCGAAGTTGCGGAAATCAGCGGAGAAACGCGACTCAGTTCAAATACAGAACCGTACAAAATAGTCGAGCCGGACAGAAAACCGGACAGGAAACGAAAATTGTCCGGATGGATTTCTCCGGTTTTGATAACCTTGATTCTGATCGGAACTTTTTCGCTCATTGGATGGAAGGGCAATGATCTTTATGAAAATCTGACGAGCCGCACAATTCTTTACGAAGATTTCTCCGGCAGAGAGATTGATTCGCAGAAATGGACGGTCAAGGGAAATAACGTCAGATTATCCGGCGGCATCGCTAAGATTTCGGTTGATGAAATAGACAACGGCGGAAACCTGCAATCCGCCGATTTCGCGGTTGATCCGAACAAATCTTTGACGATCAAGAGCCGCATCAGAGTTTCCTACAATCAAAGCGTTCAATCGAATATCAACTTTGTCGGCGCGTTCGGAATTACTGTTGCGAATAATGAATCGGAGACGAATTTTTACGGCGTAAAATATGCCAATGCCGAAGGCGAGTTTTGTTATCAAGGCAATATCATCAAGACGGAAGGCTTTTATCTGGTCAGAGATGACGGCGATGTCCGCCGGAACCGGCATCATATCGAAGGAAAAATAGGTCCGCAGGTCGAACCCGTCTGGGAAAAATGGTTTGAGCAAAAACTGATCTATGAACCTCAGAGCGAATCGCTGTTTTATTTTATAGACGGCGAGAAAAAAGGCGAGTTCGTCATCGGTAAACTACCTTTTTCAGATGAAAATAAACTGCGCTTGGAAATTTATCCGCGCGGCTGGTGGCTGCATCATTCTTTGGAAATAGACGATATTCTGGTCACTCAATAGCTTTTGTAATGATTCAATAAATTCTTTATTTATAAGAAGTTTGCTGAGAAATCGGCATAACTAACCCGAATCGGCATAACTTGCCAGAAGTTTGGGGTTCGGAACGGTTACGACTTTTTCCTCGATAATAATCAATCCTTGAGTTTGCAGACGGAAAAGCGCACGCGTGACAACTTCGCGGACAGTGCCGACGCGGGCGGCAAGCTGATTATGAGTTAATTTCTGCCTGAAACGAAAACCGCCGTCCGCTGTTTGTTTTCCCGCCGCTGCCGCTTGCTCAAAAAGCAGACGGGCAAGCCTTTGACCGACTTCGCGCAGGGAAAGCGTTTCGACCAATTCGGCGCATTTTCGCAGGCGTTTGGCAAGGAGTTCGGTGGCGGCAAGCGCGATTTGCGGATATTTTAAACAAAGATTTCTAACTTCTTTTTTAGCGAGAAAATAAACTATTGACGGCTCTTCGGCGGCGACGGTCGAAGGATAATTTCCGTTATCGAAAACAGGCACTTCGGCAATGGTCGTAATGGCGCGTTCGACGTGAATAATCTGCTCGCGCCCGTCCGCGCCGGTGCGAAACGCCCTTACGGAGCCTTCCGCAATGACGAATAAACCGGCGGCATCTTCGCCGGCAATAAACAAAATCTCGTTGCGTTCGAGGCGTTTTTCAATCGCGTGATCGGCTAAAATGCGGAGAACTTCGTCGCCCAGACTCTGAAAAAGCTCGGTTTGTTTGAGAATTATCGTTTTATCGGTGATCATTTTCCTGAATTCTACCGTTCATTCGGGGCAAATTCAAAACCGGGTTTAGCGCAAAGAAACGCAGAGTTTTTTCTCTTTTTGCGTAACATCAGTTATTAACTTCCCGCCGTTGATTGAACGTCCCCGGTTTCAAAAAAGCTTTTTACGGCAGTTGTGATCGTATCGAGATGTTCCTGCCTCATCTCGGTATGAACGGGCAGGGAAATAACCGAAGCGCATAACCTTTCGGTGTTCGGCAAAGTAAAATCTTGCGCGGCGTATTTGTCGAATGCTTTCTGCCGGTAGAGCGGCACGGGATAAAAGATGCTGTTCGGGATGCCTTGTTCGATTAAGTGTTTTTTCAACGCATCGCGCCCGCCGCCCTTTACCTGAATCGTGTATTGATGAAAAACGTGCGTCGAATTTTCCGCTCGGCGGGGCGTTTGCAGATCTTCGATTCCGTCAAATGCCCGGTCGTAAAAATCGGCAGCTTCTTGCCGGGCGGCGGCATATTCGTCCAGATACTTCAATTTTATATCCAAAATTGCCGCCTGAATCGAATCGAGCCGCGAATTTACGCCGACCGTATCGTGATAATAGGTTTCGCTCTGCCCGTGGTTGGCGATCATTCGCATCTTCTCGGCAAGAGCGTCATCATTCGTAAAAATCGCGCCGCCGTCGCCGTAACAGCCGAGATTTTTTGCCGGGTAAAAGCTCGTTGTGCCGATCTGACCGATTGTTCCGGTTTTTCTTGTCGTGCCGTCTGCCAATTGATAATCCGCGCCGATTGCCTGCGCGTTGTCTTCGATGACGAAAAGTTTATGTTTTTCGGCAAGACGCATTATCGAATCCATATCGCACGATTGCCCGAACAGATGCACGGGAACGATTGCTTTGGTGCGCGGCGTGATCGCCTGTTCGATCAATTCAGCGGTCGTGTTAAATGTTCCCGCATCCACATCAACCATAACGGGCGTTAAACGCAGGAGCGCAATTACTTCGGCGGTCGCCACGTATGTAAAAGCCGGAACGATCACCTCGTCGCCGGGTTCTAAACCGAGAGCCATCAGCGCGATTTGCAGTGCGTCCGTTCCGTTCGCACACGGAATGACGTGTTTTACCCGTAAATAATTTTCCAGATTTGTTTGAAACGCTTTAACGGCTGGACCATTGATAAAAGCCGCCGAAGCGATTACTTCTAAAACCGCGCGGTCTATTTCACCCTTTATTTTTTCGTATTGCCCTTTCAGGTCAACCATCTGTATCGGTTTCATAAGATAAAAAGATTAGCAGAGAAGGTGGATGCGGGACAAGGTGGAAAGAGTGATGTAATAAGGAACGTACGGCTCTTGCAAAGTCCGCTCAAAGAAATTTTTAACACAGATGCACACTGATTAAATCCAGATAAAGACGGAATTTTTATAATTTATCCGGCTTTTATCCGGGTTTTATCTGTGTCCATCTGCGTTAAAAAAGTTCTTTCATTTTTATTTTACGACTTTGCAATCGCCCTAATAAGGAACGAGACAAGATAAATGATAAATGAAGCAATAGTAATCAATTATTGAAAAAGTAATCACCATTCAACCTTTGTTCCTTAAATCATCCCGTGCATTTTGAATCTGAAAACCTGATTTTGATTAACGAACTGCCGGACAGAAATTTTTGAACAATTCATTAAAACTAAAAGAGATTGAAAAAGATTTAAGTTCTTTATCAAACTCTTTTTAGTTTTGTAGATCAAAAGACATCAAAATTCCAGACGAAATTGATAAGTTCCCGGCGAATTTTCCCAGGGTTTCCCTAAATCCTGAAACTTGTCCGCGCGTCCCATTCCCGGACCGAAAGCGGCTTCTTCGAGGATTATTTTTTCGGGCAGAGGTTTTGCGCTTCTGACCTGTTCGATAAATTTTTTGATAATCGGCTCATTGCGAATACCCGGATCGGCATAATATGATTCGACGACTACCGCCTGTTTTTCGGCGGATAATTTATAGATCGAACCGGCTTTTTTCAGCTCGTCCATCGTTACATTATAAGCGGCGTTTCTATCTCCTTCCGTAATTATTGCGCCGAGTTGACTGCACAGCGAATTTGAAATATAAGCCGTTCCCATTGTTTGATACTGCCAGATGTGCGCCAGTTCGTGGATCATGGTTTGTCGGGTAATTTTTCCGTCCAAACCTATTCTAATAAAATTTCCCAGCGTAGTCGGCGCATTTGCCACAATTGCATTAACAACGCGAACTTTGTCCAGATCGATTGAAGATTGAAAAATAAATTCGGCATCTTTTCTCTCGTCGGTCGTCAAATGTCTGCCGCCGAGGGCAAGCGCACCTCCATGCAGCGCCGAATAAAGTTCCAAAGTCGGGAAACGCAAACGAACTTGTGAATCGGAATCTCCCATTATTTTTTGCCTCCTAGAAAAGTATTTTTGTTGAAAAAATTTAACAATACTTTAGACACCGATTCTGTCAAAAATTTGCGAAATTCCAAATTTAAGAAACTATCTGTTTTCAGTAATTTCCGATTATTGTTCGAGTTTTCCGCAATTCATTCGCGTCAACTCATAACTTCCATCCCAAATTTCGGGACGCATCTTTATTATCAATTCTACCCGGTTTTTGTCATCGGTCAGGCGGCAAACCTCGCTTGCAATTTTCTTAAAAACCCGATCTGCGGGATATGCGGGAACATTTAGTTCAATAATTGCCCATTCGTGAAACGGCAGTATTTTTTCGCCGCCGCTTTTTGTTTGGAAAACGCTCTCTCGTGCCTTCGGCGGCAGTTTTTCATATAAATCATCGCTTATCCGAACGACTCCGACCGCCGTATTTCCCGAATAGAGTGCGCCCGACAGATACGAATCCCAAAAGCCTGCAAAACTCAAAACCGGCAGCGAAATGCTTAAAGCCGTGATTAATTTTGCCGCCTGAGTTTTCCAATTTCTTTCACTCGCAGAAACGATTAGTTGTTTGATCGAAATTTCCGTTTTCCAAAATAAAATAACGACCGCCGCCATCAACACCGCATTCCAAACCCAAACAATGCTGTTGTAATTTCGGGCGATTAACAGAATCAAAATCCCTGCGTGCATTATAACTGCCGATCCAACCGCCAGATTCCGCGTTTTGCGAAACAAAAGCCCGCCGCCGATCAAAGCTTCCGCGAGCGCAATAATAATTCCGATAAAAATGTATTGTAAATAAGCGGACGGGAAAAGATTTTCTACAGGCGCGAGCAAGAGCGGCAGAGTTTCGTGAGAAAACGTAAAATTGAGCTTCTGCACGCCGCTCCAGAAATAAAGTCCGGCGATGATAATCTGCGCGAGAGAAATCGTCTGCTCCGAATCCGTTTCGTCTTTTGACTGCAATGCAAGAATAATGAGCAATAGAAGATACTGATAAACCCACGGCTGCAAGCGCATCTGGTCAAAAAAAACAAGCAAAACGAGCGCAAGCGCGGCAGAACTTAAAAAGATTTTCGAGCGGAATGAAAGGGCAGACAAAATCAACGAAATAACCAGAATTACCGTAAGAATTCGATCAAACCAACCCGTTGATTCAATCAACATCGGCACACGCGGAAAGGAGCGCGCAACCGGAAACCACAATTCAAACGAAGAAAATATGCCGACCAGCAAGCCGGCACAAATGATAATTTGCAAAAATTTAAGACGATTGAGATTTTTCAAATCATTTACTGATGTTACGCACAAACGGTTTCAGCCTGATTCATCGGGCTTTTCCGCGCTTCGCGGATATTTAGCCGCGTCCAAAAATGAGTGCGGTCAGCTTTTGGATTCTTGGTCAAAGGGCGTTTTAACGTCCTTTTGCTTTTGCTTTAGCATCAGCCGACACGACTGCGTTCAATAAAGGACGTTAAAACGCCCTAAAATTCACCCCGATCTTGCGAACCCGCGCCATAAATGGACGCGGCTAAATGGTCGCTTACGCTCCAAAGCCGCATCAAATGCGGCTAAAATCTTTTGCGACGGCATCAGTCATTTATAAAATCCAATAATCTTGGCTCAAAACTCATTGCTCGACAAGATTTTCGAGTATTCTGATTATTTCTTCGATGCGGTCTTTATTATAATCGGATTTCCGAACTTTTCTTGCCGCATCCAAAGCGATTTTTCCCTTTTCGCCCGTCACGTCAAAACCTGCCTCAAGTAATTTTTTCACGCCTTTGACCTGTGAACTCCAGATGGCGAGAATCAGAGCATTCTGACCGTTTTGACATGTAAAATTGACATTCGCTTTGTTGGAGATCAGCAAGTCAATCAGTGCCAGCGGAACATTATTTCTATAATCTGAATCGGCATTGGCGGCAAGATACATCAGAGCGGTTTCGCACCGCTGAACTTCCTGCCCGGCGGAATTCTTCAATTTTTGTTCGTTTACAAAATTCGGGTCTGCCCTTGCCTGAAGCAATAATGTGACTTTTTCGATTCGTAAATTCATCGCGCCTTCGCTGACGGCGATCATCAAAGGCGTCGAACCGTGTTTGTTACGCGCATTTACCGGAATGCCCTCCATAATCATTTTCCTAACCGCTGCCGTATCTCCGTGTCGCACGGCATACATCAGATTATTTTCGCCGTTTTCATCAACCGCTTTCAGATCCGCGCCTGCTTCCGTCAGCATCTCGAAGATTTCATTTTTGCCTTTTGTCAAAGCGATTCGCAGAGCATTTTTACCGTTTTGACAGGTCAGATTCGGATTCGCTTTTTTGCCGAGCAGAAGTTTTATCAAATCAATATCACCGCGCTCGACCGCCATCATCAGAGGCGAATTGCAGTAATAATATGAAGAATTATCTTTGCCCTTCAGCGCAT
>CAYUGW010000071.1:0-11422 GCA_964444245.1 uncultured Blastocatellaceae bacterium
AGATTGCGACCGGACTTCCCGAAATCCCGACTCCGAATCCGCCGAATACGGGAACGAATAATAATCAGGTAAAAACCTTTCGCGCCGAAAACTTCGATATTTTGTATGATTCGCCGTTTGAGGTCAGTAATTTCAAAGAGAAAAGATTTACCGTGCAAGGCAAACCGCACCGCTATGTGGTGACGGGCGAAGGCAATTATGATTTAGACCGAATGGCGGAAGATACGATCAAGATTATCGAAGAACATATCAAAATCTTCGGCGATCTGCCGTATGAAGATTATCTTTTGATTCTGAATTTGCGCGGCGGCGGCGGACTCGAACATCTGAATTCGACCGCTCTGCAATGGAATCGCTACGGCTTCAAACCCGATTCGCGCTACAAGGCTTTTCTTTCCCTTGTCGCGCACGAATTTTTTCACGTCTGGAACGTCAAACGCATTCGTCCCGACACGTTAGGTCCGTTCGATTATGAAAACGAAAACTACACACGCCTGCTCTGGGTTGCCGAAGGCGCGACTTCGTATTATTCGGCACTTCTTCTTCAGCGAGCGGGTTTGTTGACGGACAGGGAATTTCTGCAAGCCCGCGCCGGCGATATTCTGGCTTTGCAAAATCGTCCCGGAAGATTTGAAACGAGTCTGGAAGACGCGAGTTTCGATGCGTGGATCAAATATTACCGGCAGGATGAAAATTCGGTCAATAATCAAATTTCATATTACGATAAAGGCGAAATCGTTCATCTTCTGCTCGATATAAAAATTCGCACCGATTCAAACGGTGCGAAATCTCTGGACGACGTGATGAGTTATCTGAACGACGAATTTGGCAAAAAGAACAGAAATTTCACACCCGAAGATTATCAAAAAGCGGCGGAATTGATGGCTGGAAAAAGTCTCGATGATTTCTTTGAAAAATACGTGCGCGGCACGGAAGAAATCGCTTACAACGAGATTTTGAATCCGATCGGCTTGCGCCTGTTGACGGGCGAAGACGGAGCGAAAAAGGCTTTTCTCGGCGGAATTATCGGCGAAACGGCTGGCAGATTGATGGTTCGCTCTTTGCCTTCGGACACGCCTGCGTATATTTTCGGTTTGAATACGGGCGACGAGATCGTGGCGATTGACGGCACACGCGCCAGCAATCAATTCTTAAATTACGTTGTGAGCGAAAAGAAACCGGGCGAAAAGATACGTCTTACCGTTTTCCGGCGCGAGCAATTGCGCGACATCGAAATAACGCTTGGCGGACGTGCTGATCAGAATTACCGAATCGTCGCCGTTGATAGTCCGTCCGACGATCAAAGACGGCTTTACAAGGAATTCTTAGGAGCGGATTTGAAATAAATATAAGGTCTTTGATCTTTGGTCTTTGATCTTTGATTTTTGATCTTTGGTTTTAAACTTAAAATCAGATTCGTTTGTTTAAACGAAAAATCAAAGCCAAAAGCCGAAGATCAAAGATCAAAGATCAAAGACCATTTTTAACTAATATGTTTCAGCGAACTTTTATAAAATTTTTCTTACTGGCAATTTTATTGCCCGCTTTAGCGTGTCAACCGAGCGGTGTTCAACCATCGCCGACTGCGGTTGCGCCGAGTTCCTTGCGCGACGTTCCGGCTTTGCGGCTTAATTATCGTTTTGAATCGGATGTACCGCCGCCCGAACAGGCAAGTCAAATTACTCAGCAGGAAGAAAGAAACGGTCTGGTGCAAGCCGATTTCGATCAGAATCGTCCGCAGGAAATTCTCGATATGACTTTGACTTCGCCCGACGGGCAGAGAGTTTTGGCGATTTATCATAATGTCGCGGACGAGCCTTTGCAATTTCGGCTCGATATTTACGGCGCGGACGGCAAGAGTTTGAAAACGATCACGCACGACGGAATGGCGGTTCATTTTCCCGACAGAATCCTCTGGTCGCCCGATTCGACTTCCATTGCCTTTGTCGCCATGGCGCGGCTCAGCAAACGCAGCGGTTTGATCAATGATTCGGCAGAAACTAACGCCACGCCTGTTCCGACGATTGAACCGACTCCCGCACCGGCAGATGCAAATACCGAAACAACAAACACGGACGCGAACGCCAATACCGAAGCCGCGCCGCCGCCGTCAACGCCGGCGATCGGCGAACCGCCGACTCCGGTTTTGACATTTCGCACCGAGCAGATTTATCTGTGCGATGCGAGCGGCAATAATTTAAAGCCGCTGACGCAAAATGAAGGCTTGATCTATTTTTATTTCGTCTGGTCGCCGGACAGTTCCGCGCTTGCCGCACTCGCGGCAAAATCAACCGAGTGGAGAATCTTCGAATATCAAGCCGATCAACGCGGCGAAAAATTCAAACCGGCGGGCAGACCGCGTATTGTTGAAAAAACCGGCAGACAACGCCTTCTGGATGATTACCCGACACAGGTTCACCCCGTCTGGTCGCCCGATTCTTCAAAAGTTGCGTCCGCCTTCGATAAACAAGTCAGAATTTACGACGCAATCGGCAACGCGCCGACGCAAGCCGCGATTATCCTGCGCAATCAATTGCTGCTTTCTTCAAAAATCTACGATGACACGCGGCAGACGGAAATGGGCGAAACCGTGGAAACAAATACGGAAACTAATGCAAACGCGAATAAAACGGCGAATATTAACGCAAACACGAATGCCGCTGCACCACTGCCCGAAGGCGTTTTGCCGGACGAAAGCACTTTGGTTTCGTTTAATCCGATTGTCAAACTTATCTGGACGGAAGATGCGATGCTTTATTTTGAGACGGCTTACGTCAGAGAATTCAAAGATTCGATAAATAATGTCCGCAGCAATTCCCGCTGGCATCGCTTGATTCTAAGCCCGCAAGCGGTCGCGCTCGGGAATTAAAGTGAAAAAGTTTAAAGATGAAAAAGTGAAAAAGCTTTTTTATCCTTTCAGCAAACCTAATTCAAATTAAAAAATAACATTATGAACTATCAAACAATTGAAGAGATTTACGCTGCGAATGAAAAAATTTATGAAAAACTAAAATCTTTAGTTTTAAGTTTATCGGATGAACAGGCGAATTTTCTGCCCGAAGATGAAAAATGGACGATTGCCAAAATCGTCGAACATCTTTCGATGGTCGAAAACGGAATGATGCGGATTTGCGCTAAATTGCTAAAAGAAGCACAGGCAAAAGGCGAAACTTCGGACGGACGGGCAAATATCACAGCGGATTTTTTGCAGAAACTTTCCGGCGCACGCGAGCAGAAATTCGAAGCTCCCGAAATGGTTCATCCGCCGGGAAATCAGACGATTGCCGAATCTTTGGCAAAAATGGAAGAAACCCGAAAAAGCCTCGAAGAAATGCGACCGCTTTTTGAATCGGTCGGCTGCTCGGAAGCAAAGTTTCCGCATCCGGCTTTCGGTCCGTTAAACGCTAATGAATGGCTGGCTCTGCTCGGCGGACACGAAATGCGGCACACGCAGCAAATTTCACGTCTTCTCGAAAAAAGTTAAATAAAGTTCGGAGCGTGCGCCTTTAAGCGCTTTTTGTGTGATTACAAAAGAATTGCCGCCTAAAGGCGCTCTCTCCGAACTTCTGACTTAAACATAAAAAAGCCTTGACCGCGAGGAGGGCAAGCAGTCAAGGCTTTTTTCATCCAAACCTATTTTCAGGCTCATTGCGCCTTACTTTTCCAAGAAGTGCGGTTCGGAATACTATATTCTTTAGTAATTGATTAAGTGATAACGTTTTTGAAATTCAGTTTGTTTGATAAATAGCGCGAATTTACCGCTAAGACCTTTTAATCGTCCAAAAACTATTCACTATTAACTATCAACTATTCACTATTTTACGGATATAAAACTGTAAAATAGTGAATAGTTAATAGCGAAAAGTGAATAGTTTTTCAATCAAAAAATTTATGCCTTTTTCTGCACATTCATTTAGTCCTAATCAGTTACTTTCTTTTTAATTAATTCCAAAAACAATCGAATTTATTTCAAAGCGGCAGATTTATTACGTCTGCCGCTTTTTTCATGTGTTTAGCGGGCGATTGTCGGAACATCTCCGCTTAAACCGAATTGTCTGAAATCGTAAGTGTTATCAATACTTCGCCAGATATACCAGACTCCGTTTGACGGGCGAAAGACCGCGACATCCGTCTTATTATCGCCATCGTAGTTTCCGGCGACCGGAATATCTTCGTTCAAACCGAATTGTCGGATGTCATAACCATTATCCGAACTGCGGTAGATATACCAAACTCCGGTCGAAGGACGATAAACGCTCATATCCGCGATGCCGTCGCCGTCGAAATCACCGCCGATCGGCACGTCGCCCATGGCTCCGAAATGCGCCGCACTAAACTGACCGTCGCTGCTTCTGAGCCAATACCAGTTGCCGTCGCTCGGACGAAATACGGCGATGTCGTCTTTGCCGTCGCCGTCAAAATCCGCCGGAATTGCTATGTCGCCGCTTAGACCGAATTGGACGATGATAAAGCCGGAATTATCGCTCTTTTTGATATACCAAACTCCGGTCGAAGGTCGGAAGACCGCGATATCATTAAGCCCGTCGCCGTCAAAATCCCCGCGAACCGCGTCATCCGTAGCGAAACCGAATTGCGTGGCGGTAATGCCGCCGTCGGAACTATGTCTGATTTCCCAGACTCCCGCGCCGCCGACATTCTTAAAGACCGCCATATCGGTTTTACCGTCGCCGTCGTAATCGGCTGAAACGACCTTATCATTTGCGCCGCCGAACACCTGTGCGCCGAAACCTTCGCTGTTTTGCGTGTACCAGGCACCGGTCGAAGGTCGGAAAACCGCCAGATCATTACTTCCGTCGCCGTCGAAATCAGCACGATTCGAATGTTGCGTCAATCTTCCGGTAAGTTCGCCCGGATTGTTTGCACTGCCGATGGTTGCCGTCCAAAGCCCCGTGCGAAGCTGCTGAATCTGCGCCGGACTTACGGCAACGGTCACGCTCGGTAAATTTCCGTTCGTGCCGCCGATTGCTCCGAAATTGTGAATTAAAACCAAATCTCCGAGATTGGCTTCGATTCTTGCCGCCGTTTGCGAACTCGACAGATTGTGGAATTCGGCGGTAAATGTCGCTTCGGTTTCCGCTTCATTCAATAAAACCTTGACTTCGCCGCGGGCTGAAGTTGTCCCATTTAAATGCGCTTCAAAATATCTGCCCTGACTCGGGCTGGGACTCGGACTCGGACTCGGACTGCCCGTCGGACTCGGGCTGGGACTCGGACTTGCGCCGGCAAATACGCCCGAAAGAATCGTCGTGCCGCCGGTTTTAAGTTCAAATGTTTCGCCGCCCGTAACAACCGGAACATTGTCGCCGCGATCGCTGCGAAGCCGCAATCTGCCTTCGCGGTCGCTTTCAAGACTGAATTGTCCGATCTGCGTGCCGTTGATAAACGCCGTCAAAATCGTTCCGCCCGGAAGATTTACTTGATAAACCCGAGCTTCGATTTCGGTTCGGCTGCTGTGAATTTCATATTGAGCATAACCGCGCGGCAAAACGCCGTTGATGGTCGCGCCGCTCAATCCGGCAAAAATATCTCCACCGCCCGGCGATGGCGAAGGTGAAGGCGAACCGGTCGGACTCGGACTGACGGTCGGGGAAACCGTCGGAGAAACACTCGGAGAAGGCGAACCCGTCGGCGAACTCGTCGGTGAAACGCTCGGCGAAGGTGTCGAACCGCCGCCGCTGAAATTGCCGGAGACGAGCAGAGTTTCACCGTTTTTAACTTCGACCAGTTCGCCGCCGTCAAGCGTCGGAACGGTTTGTCCGTCCTGCGTTCTCAAACGAAGTTTGGCTTTTTGATCAAGCAGACTTTGCTGACCGACCAGATTTCCGGCAACAAAAAAACTCAAAACCGTTCCGTTTGCCGCATTGACATTTTCGGCTTCGATTTCCAGTTCGCGCTGACCGCTCTGATAAACTTCATATTCGGCATCGCCGTGCGGATTAACCGAACCGGTCGGCGAAACCAGATTTGCCGTTCTGACTATAATCGGCACGCCGCCCAAATTTTCGTTAGCCTCGATCACCATCGAAACCGGAAGAATTGATAAAATCCCGACGGCAAATAATATGACTGCCGAATTTACTAAATAACTTCTCTTAAATTTTTTGTTTTCTTTCATTTGCTTTCCCTGCCTTGTTTTTATTCGTTTTTGCTTTCCGCTTTTTTTGATATTTTCTTTTCAAATCACGGCTTTTCTGTTACACAGTGCGGGATGATTTAAGAAAAAGACAAATTTCTCGATAAGATTTAAGAAAATGAAAAAAGCCAACCGTTTCCGATTGGCTTTTTAAGTTTATTTGATCTTAAATTTGAATGATTATTCGTTGCAATTGCTTCTATCCGGCGGAACGCACGCCTTGTAATCTGCCGCTAAAGCGCAGGCGGCATTCACTCTTGAAGTTTCCATTCTGATATTTCTCGAGCTGAGATGACAGTCCCATTCGTATCCGCTTTCTTCGATTCTTTCGACAATATCTTCGAGCATTAAATCAGGATATTGTTTTTTTACCAGAGCCGCGATGCCGGAAACGATCGGTGCGGACATCGAAGTTCCCGACCAAAGACCGTAACGCCCACCCGGAATCGCGCTGACAATATCCTCGCCCGGCGCAACCGTTCGCACCCAGCGGTCAACACCTCTTTCTTGTACATCTGCCATCGTCGAAAATGCAGCGAGTTTATCATACCGCGTGCTTGCGCCGACGCTTAATAAGTTATCGTCAATATCATTTTCACCGCCGCGTTCTGCCGCCGGATAAATTCTGTCCGCACCGTTGCCGATTTGTCCGCCGTTTCCCGCGCCGGCGACGATTAAAAGTCTGTTATCGTCAAATTCGGGAAAAGTTTGTTCGCCCGGAACGACGACATCATCGCAGCCGTTAAACAGATCGTGCAGAAACGTATTACTTCCCGGCTCAAAATCTTCGGGATAGCCGAAACTCATATTAATAATTGTCGCGCCGTTTTGTGCGGCAAAAATCATCGCATCCTTTACGCGCCAGAGATTTCCGACTCCTTCCGAATCTAAAACGCGAATCGGCATAATTTTGGCATTCGGCGCGGTCAGGGCGATGATTCCCGCAACGTGCGTTCCGTGTCCGTAAACCGGATTATTCCATAAAACGCCTTCTTCGCTCGGATCATTATCATTATCAACAAAATCGTAGCCGGGAACGAGTCTTCCCGCAAAAGCCGGATGATTCAGATCAATTCCGGTATCTAAAACCGCAATCGTGATGCCATCGCCTTTTGAAATTTCGTGAGCTTCGTCGAGTTTAATTACTTTCGGAAACCATTGCCTGTTAAAACCTTTGACGCTGCCGCCGATTGACCACGAACGACCGATTGACCAGGAACGTCCGTTTGTCCAGCTTTCGCCCTGTTTTTCCACCATTTTTACGTTGCGATTAACTTCTCTTTGCGAAATCCGCGCGTCGCCCTCCATCGCGGTTACAATTTGGCAGGGCGTTTGCCCGTTAGTAATTTGCATTCGATAAGTCGGCGGCGAACCGACCTGATCAATCGGTGTCGGATTTAATCCATACTGCGCCGCAATTGCGGGTAAATTCGCTTGATTTACAATGTCAATCAAAACCTGATTCGGCACGGCATCGCAAACTGTTCCTTCTGCGGTTTTTTGCCCGAAGGAAACCGTGCAAAAAACGAATGTAAGGATTAAAATCGCAATTTTTTTGAAATTCATATACTGCTTCCTCTTTATTGCCTTCGACTTAAAACACTTGTCCAATCACACTGTGCGGAAAATTTAATAAAAAAGACATGTGCGGCAAAAATTATTTTCCGATTATAACAAAAGATGCCCAGAAATAAGGATGTTTTTCTTGTTTGATAAAATATTTTTGAGCTTTTCTCAAAGATGCCGAAACCGAGTTCCCGCGTTGCAGCTGCTCATAAAAATCCGTCATTAATTTGCTCGTTGCCGCGTCATTAACCGTCCAGAGACTTAAAACGAGCGAACTTGCGCCGGCGGTTAAAAATCCGCGCGCCAGTCCTAAAATCTCGTCGCCCGCAAAAATTTTGTTCAAACCCGTTTCGCACGCGCTCAATGTAACAATCTGTGCGCTCAGTTTCTGCGAACAAATATCGCGCACCGTAATAAAGCCGTCCGCCAGATGAAGACTCGAAAAAAGCGGATTTTCGGGACGAAACTCGCCGTGACACGCGAGATGCAAAATATCGAAATCGGGCGCGGTTTTCGTATAATTTTTAAAATTCGCCCGTTTTCCCGTAAAACTTTCCGATTTTTCAAAAATCTTTTCCAGAGCCTTTATCTCATCATTAACGAGCGGAATTCGTTCGTCGGCAAAACCGAAAAGCAAGACGTTTTCCGGTTTTTTCGCCTTTTTCCGGTTCAATTTTTGCCAGATCGCCGCGCTTGGCGCATAGACAATTTCGCGCGATTCGATCAGATAATTTTCTCCGTCAAAAAGAGCGTTAAAAGGAACATAATACAGCGCACCGACCGGAATGATAACCAAATCACGCATTTCCAAAAATTTTTCAATCGGTCGAAGCAGTTTTTCAAATAAATTCCGCAGATAAACATCGGCGCGCGTTTTGAGTTCGGGCATAAATTTTTCCAGATGTTGCGTTCCGAATCTGAGCGCACCGAATTGAAAATGCAAACCTTCCAAAAGTAAGCTTATCTCGCTTTCTTTTGCTAAATTTTCAACGTAATTGATTTCCGTGTCCGAAACGATAAATGCCGAAAAATTATCGTTGAAATTAACGAATTCGATTAAGACTTTTTGTTTGCCGAGTGGTTTTTGTAAGTCTGAAAAATCGGCAGAATTTACGCTAAGTTCAGCCCTCGGGCTGAACTTAGCGGCTTTCGTGCTTTCGATCTGCCGCATCACATTCGCAATTTGCTTTTCGCGCAAGTTTATTTTTTGCTCCAAACCTTTGATTTCCGCGTCTTCCGCGCGATTCAGGCGGCTGTAAAACCAGTTTAATTCTTCGCGTAAATTCCGAAGTTTTTCCGTGAGTTTTGCCGAAGTTTTTGTTTTATTTTCCAGCTGATAATCATTATCCAGATTTTCCGAAAGAGCGCGGGAGCGTGCCTTTTCGACATAAAAAAAGGCTTTTTCCAAATCATTTTCGGCTAAATAAATCTTTGCCAGATTTTCAAACGGTGCGAGTTTATTAGCCAGAAAAGCCATCCGAAATTCTTCCGCCGGAAGCGGTGCGCGAAGAGTTTCGATCATTTCAATCGCCTTTTCAAAATGCTTTTTCGCTTTTGCTTTTTCGCCCGTTTGCAATGCAAGATTTCCCAGAGAATTAAGCGCGATTTGGGCGATGTTCGCCTTTTCTTGTTCGGTCGCGTCTTTAAAGGTTTGCAAAAGCGTTTTTTCCGCCGTTTTATTTTTTCCGAGCTTTCGCAGAGCCTCGCCTTTCAACCATTTTGCCGTTAATTTATGACGCAGATTTTCTTTTTTTTCAAGAAATTTTTCGGCTTCTTTGACTAAATTCAGCGTTTTTTGAAAATTTCCGAGATTTAGTTCGAGCATTGCTTCGTTTAATTTCACGGCAGCCGCACCGACTTTATTTTTTTCGGCGATGTAGAGATTCGCGCTTTTTTTTAATTCTTTTCGCGCCGTTTTCGCGTTTTCGAGCAAAACGGCGGTTTTGCCGAAATTTGCCCGCGCCCGCGCTTCTTCGCCCTGAAGTTTTAATTTGCGGAGCTTACCGGAAACATTTTCATAAATTGAAAAAGCCTCGGCAGATAAATTCAGTTCGAGATAAATATCGGCAATTTCGAGTTCGGCAATCGCCGTTTGATGCGGCATTTTTAATTGCTCGTATTTTTGGCGTGACGATTCCAGAAAGTTCAGCGCATCGGCAAATCTTCCGCGAAACATCGCCAGATTTCCCAAGCTCGCTTCGATTTCCGCTTCGGTTACGTGCATTTTTTCGGCTTTAGCGCGACTCAGAGCCTTTTCGTAAAATTTTTCGGCGTTTGGAAAATCGTTAATTTCGGCGTAAGTATTGGCAAGGCTGTTTTCCGCCATCGTTAATTCTTCCAAATTTCCAATTTTCAAAAATCTTCTTTGCGCTGAAAGATAGAATTTTTCCGCTTGTCGGTTATCTTCCCAACGAGCCACAATATTCCCTAGATTTTTTTCTATTTTTCCCGCAGCGAGTTCATCACCGTATTTTTTGAAAATTTTCAGCGCATTTTTGCCGCAGCGAACCGCTTCGTCGTATTTTCCTAAAAGCGCAAGCGCGTAAAGTTTGGCAACCTGGGTATTTGCCGCATCATGTTCTTTTCCGGTTTTCTTAAAAATTTCGGCGGATTTATCCAGATTTTCGATAGTAGATTCCAGCTTTCCGCGGGTTAAATCGGCAATTCCCGAAATCCAAAAAAAATAGGCTTCAATTTCCTTATTCGGATTAAATTTGAATAAGGATTTTATTGCCGTCGCGGTTTTTTGCGCTTTGGTCGGCTCAACCGTCCACGCCGCGTAGCAGATTTCCTTTAAGGCAAGCGCAAGAAGTTTATCGGCGTGTTCACGATTTTTCTCTAAAAGCGTTTTTCGCTCTTTTTCGCTTTTTGCCGAAACCAATTTTTTTGCAAGGTTTTGTCGAAGCATTCCGAGATACATTCTAGCAACTGATAAAAAAAGCGGAAAGCCTTTGAACGCTCTCCGCCTTTCTTTTCCCCCTTGCTCTCCCGTTCCAGAAGGAACTTTTTTCAGCTTAAATCCAAATCTTCGATAACGATTTCCTTTTCGCCCGTTTGCAGAATCAGACTGTATTTTCCGATTGGAATTCCGGTGAATTTAAATTCGCTTAATTCGTTGGTTTTCGTTTCAAATTCGCCGAGCTTAACTATTGCGCCTTCAAAGGCTTCGCCTAAAATCTGCCCGTGAATTTCCAGATTTTTTCCGGTGTCTTTGATCCTTAAATCAATCGAGTTTTCGCCCGCTCCAAAAAGCATCTGTCGCGTCTTCGATACGGAAGCCGAGCGTTCGCCGAAAGCCGCTCTGTTCGGCGATAAATCCAGTTGTAAACTTGCCAAAATTTTTCGGACGAAAGATTTTTTCGGCGCGGCGGCGCGGCGTGTGCGAAAGATATTTTTCGACCACTCAATCGCATCTTGCGGCGCATCAACCGATTTATCCGTCTGCATCAGATAGATTATCTTTTCCACCGTTTTGTCTGAATTGTTGTTTCCCATTAATTTCATCACCAAAAGTGCCTCTCTAAACTAACAGTGCGGATTTTTGTTTGGAAAAGACACCCTCTTTTGGATTTTGGATTTTGGATTTTGGATTTGTTTTGCTTTTACGGATTTTGATTATTTATTTAATCTTTAGTCGAATAGCTAATAACTCGACTTTAGATAAAAGCAGAAAAAAGCCTGTTTGATTTCCAAGCTGATTTT
>CAYUGW010000072.1:0-11407 GCA_964444245.1 uncultured Blastocatellaceae bacterium
TAAATCAAACTCTTTCGTGCAGAGCAACCGCTAAATCTGCCGGAATGACGAGCGGATAAAAAATTTTCGCTTCAAATAAATAATCTTCGCCGTCTTCGTCAATTACACGAAGCATCGCATCGCATTCAGCTTCCGCATCCGGAACTATTTCATATAATTTTCCGACTTCAAGCGATGCCTCAAAACCTTTATTGTTGATGCAAACCGCAAATTTCGTATTCATAATCAATCAAGCCAACCCTTTATTTTTCCGTTGCGTTTCCCGATTCCGTGCGCTTCATACCAATGAATTTCCGCCAATCTGATGCGACCGTTTGAAATTCTTTCGACCGTTGCCACACCTTTCAATTTACGCCAACGACCTTTTCCGAATTTTTCATTCAAATACGGTAAAATTCTGATTGAATTTCCAACCGCGATAGTTTCAATCTGCTCAATTTTACCAATGATTTTGAATCCTTCCAACATTTATCGCAAATAATCTTCCAATTTCGTCGCCGCGTCTGTTCTTTCATCACGATATTTGACGATGATCGGCGCGTAGAGCGAAAGACCGTTTTCCTTGCCGAAACCGCTTGTGATTGCCCGCGAACCTTGAACGACGACCGCGCCGGGCGGAATTTCGAGCGGTTTTCCGTCGCCTGATTTATAGATTTTTTCGTTCGTCAGATCGAAAACCGGAGTCGAACGCGTCAGAATCACACCGCTCGCCAACACACATTTTTCGCGGACGATCACGCCTTCGTAAACGCCGGTGTTGCCGCCGATCAGACAATCGTCTTCGATAACGACCGGATTTGCATTAACAGGTTCAAGCACGCCGCCGATTTGCGCTGCGGCAGAAATATGCACGCGTTTGCCGATCTGCGCGCAAGAACCGACGAGCGCGTGCGAATCAATCATCGTGCCTTCGTCAACGTAGGCTCCGACATTGACATACATCGGCGGCATACAAACCACGCCCGGCGCGATAAAAGAACCGTCCCGAATCGTCGAACCGCCCGGCACAATGCGGACTTTATCTTCCAGAGTCATCGGTCTGAGCGGAAAAGTTTCCTTGTCAAAAAACTGAAAACTCTCGCCTTCTTTCGACATTTCGACCATCGCGCCCATTTTAAACCCGAGCAGAATTCCCTGTTTCACCCACGCATTTGTCTGCCAATTCCCTTCCGAATCCTTTTCCGCCGCGCGAATCTCGCCTTGTCTTAAAGCAGATTTAAATTCCTCGAAAACCTTGCGGTCGTCAGCTGTAAATTCGGATTTTTTTATTAAATTTTTGATATTTTCCCGTAAATTCATATTACTATTTTAACCTTAAAGCTCCCGATTTCACATTTGCATCCAAAACTTTGACGACATCTTCGAGCGTAACCGTCCCGTAAAAGAATTTTCCTGCGGCGAGTGATTCGGCTTTGACGGCTTTGTAAATATCGAAATAACTGCGTTTGCCGTCAACAAAATTCATTGTTTCGCTTCGCATTAAAGAGTGCAAACCGGTCGGCACATTTGTTCGTTTTGAAAAATATTCGTCCATCGAATCAATGTTCGCGGGAACTTTTTTTGCCGCTTCCGTTTCCGCTTCCGATAAATTTAACACAGGCTTATTGCCATAACGATTTTCGTAAAAAGCTGAAATTTCGCTTAAAAGACGCTTTTCGCGTTCGTCAACCAGCCGCAGAAAAGTTTCAATCGTTTGATTTGCCGTTTTGTCTTGTCCGGCGATAACGCGCATTGAATCGAGTGCGCGGCGTTCTCTGTTTGATCCTTGTTCAATTAAAAGATGCGCGTCCGCCCAATTATCCGCGTTGTTTAGAATCTGCATCGCGACCGTTAAATCATTGGCGATACGCCGTCCGCCCTGCGAATAAGTTTCGGTCGCGATGGTCGGAATGTCTTCGGCTTCGGCGTAGGCGAGATAAAACGCCAGCGCGCCGATGATAAAATTGTTGCGTTGAAGCTGAGTTTGATCGAGATTGTCCAGATCGTCGTCGGAAGAATGAATATAATAATCGTCCCAATTGACCATCGCGGCGGACGGTATGCCGATGATTCCTTCGACAAAAACCAGATTATCGGACGAGCCGAAATACGGCACGAACCGCGCATTATAACCTTCGCGCGTGCCGCGCGTCGCATAGATCGGCTGTGAATGCGGTCGAGGAAAACCGCCGCCGCGTCCCGCCTGAATAAAAGAATTATTCGTCAAAATCACGAAATTTCCGACGCTTTCAAAGATCGCGTCCAAATACGAAGTTCGCGAATGCGGATTAAAAATCAGATGCTGGACGCGGCTGCCCATAGATTGTTTTGCGCCCGTCATATCCTGATGAAGATTGGCGAGCATCTGTTTTTCCGCTCCCGGATTCGAGCGGAAATATTGATATTCCGAATAAATTTCATCCGTCCACCAAAACCGCAAATCTCGTTTCGGCGGCGGAATTCTGCCTGACTTTATAAGTTTATTGAAAACCCGCGCCAGCTCCAGAATATTGCCCGAACCGCTGCCGTCATCGTTTGCCGAGCCTTGTTCTTCCTGCAAGTGCGCAGTAATAACGATCTGCTGATCTTTATATTTCGTGCCGCGAATCCAGCCTTCGACCATTCCCGTTCCGGTTCGCGCATTTTCCGCGCCGACATCTACATCAACCTTTGCTTTAATTAAAACGCGTCCGCCTTTCGTGCGTTTTCCGGTCGCAAAATGATCCTGCTCATTTTTGTCTTCCAGAACCTTTCTCAAAGTGTCGCCTTTTCTGGGCGAAATGCTGAATGCGAAAGTTCCCTTTTGTCCTTTCGGCGGCGCGGGAATTCGCGTCCACGGCAATTGGTCGGGAAAATCGAGCATACTTTTCGACTCGGACGTTGTATAAACAATCACGCCGACCGCGCCGCGTTTATAGACAGCGTTATTAACCGCCATTCCCGCATTGGCGTTTGCCAGAACGATCTTGCCTTTGACATCAATGTTTTTCAGAGTTTCCTCGCTCGCGTCTCCAATCCAGACGAGTTCCGCCGTAATATCGGCATCGCGGCTGTTGTCCGCCAGATAAAGCGCGTGATCGCCGATGTCGGCGAGCTTTAATTCGACGGGTTCGACCATCCACAGTTCGGCGGTTTTAGCTGTGTAATTTCGCGGATTTCCCTCGCTGTCATTAAACGGCTGTTTGATGATCGAAACATCCTGCAACCCGTTTTTCCGTGCTTCTTCAACGACGTAATCCATCGCCTTGAAATAGCCTTCCATTCCCGAATCGCGATGCCACTGCGTCAAAACGCGAATATGTTCAAATGAGCGGTCGCCGGAAATCTCGTTGCGCAGCAGACGAATTTCTTCTTCATTTAAAAAAGGTGTCGTCTGAGCGAAACCGGAAAGCGTAACGCTAAATAAAACTAAGATAACAAAGAATTTATTGCCGTTTCTAATTTTCATTTTGACCTCGATTGATTTTTGGTTGGACGCTGAATTTTAACACAAATTTCCAAGAGATCGAATTTTGCGTTTAGGATAAATAAATGTTCTTTGAAAAATGGTTTAGTAAACGAGGTTTTAGCTCGCGTAGCGAGTGAAAGCGTGTAGCCACAGGCGCGAGCCTGTGGAATAATTGGCAAATTTGTCAAAGCCCGCGTCAGCGGGCGACAGAAAATCACAATTGCATTTTATTTCTAAGCACTAACGCAAATTAAAGTTCAACTAAAATTCCCCTCCTTAAAAAAAGAGGGGTGGCGACGTTTTTTGTCGTCGGGGTGGTTGTATTTCCTTTAACTTTCTTTAAAGATAGACGGGAAATCAAACCACCCTACCCTTCGGGCATCCCTACTTATCCAAGGAGGGAAATTTGGTTACATTTATTGATCTAATTTAATTTTGTCCGACTACTTATCACCCATTGATTGCTTTGCTATTTCCACAAAAACCTCTCGTCAAATTCGATTCCGGCTTTTCTCAATAAATCTTTGAATTCTTCTTCAAACCCGACTTTTTTGTGATGCGCTTCCTGATTTTGAATATAACGCCGGACGGATTCGATTTGCGATTCGCCGACCGTAAAACCGCCGTAACCGTTTTGCCATTCAAATTTTGGATACAAATTTCTCCGCGTCCAATTTGTAACATTCGGTTTCAATTCCTGTAAAAATTTCGGAACGTCCAAAGTCGGCTTTAGTTTAACGAGCAGATGAATATGGTCTTCAACTCCGCCGATTTCCAAACAAATTCTGCCGATTCCGCGAATAGTTCCGCCGATATAATCATAAAATCTCGGTTTCGATTCGTTTTTGATAAACGGAAATCGGTCTTTGGTTGAAAACACGATGTGATAAAGAAAATTCGTATATGTATGAGGCATATTTTTTTTGCTGTCGCTATCATACGATAGCTTGATTGTTTTTATTTGCGATTTCCCGTAGCTTTCGCTACGGGCTACATGCTTTTGCCATCTACGATGGCTTTTATTTTTCCAAATTCTTCAAAATTTCTTTCAACTTTTTCCGCGTCGCATCCGTTACGGGAACGAGCGGAAGTCGCAGATTTTCTTCCAATAAACCCATTTCCTTCATTACGAATTTGCAAGGCGCAGGACTCGCTTCGATAAAATTGGCTTCCATTAAATCAAGGATTTTGTAATGAATCCGCCGCGCTTTTGAATAACCGCCGCCCAAAGCGGCTTCGACCATCGCGGAAGTTTCCTTCGGCAATTCGTTGGAAATCACCGAAACCAAACCGTCTGCGCCGATGCTGATTAAAGGCAGAGTCGTCATATCGTCGCCGGAAAAGACGCGGAAGTTTTTCGGTCGTTTGGAAATAATGTGCATTATTTGCGAGAAATTTCCCGAAGCTTCCTTGGTTGCGACGATGTTTTCGCAGGTTTCGGCGAGTTTCAGACAAGTTTCGGCGGACATATTCGACGCAGTGCGCGAAGGCACATTGTAGAGCATTATCGGGAATTTTTTGACCGAATTGGCAATTTCCGTAAAATGCGCGAGCATTCCTTCCTGCGTCGGTTTGTTGTAATACGGCGCGACGATAAGTGCGCCGTCCGCGCCTAATTCTCTTACTTTTCGCGTAAAATCAATCGTTTCTGCCGTGCAATTACTTCCCGTTCCGGCAAAAACGTGCGCTTGTAATTTTCTTGCAACTTCAATTGCCAGATCAATTACTCGCAATTTTTCGTCATCCGTCATCGTCATCGCTTCGCCGGTCGTGCCGCACGGAATCAGGATTTTTACGCCGTTTTTTATCTGGCGTTCGCACAGAGCTTTAAAGCATTCATCGTCAATCGCGCCGTTTTTCTTGAAAGGTGTAACTAAGGCGGTTGCACAGCCGCGTAGCCAATCAATTTTCATTGTCATATGTTTTTTCTCATTCCTTAAAAATAATGTTTATTGTAACGCAATCTGTTAAAACTTAAATATTGTGATAAAGGATTATCGGTGATATTTTAAGTTTCATCGCGGAAAAAGGCGATTCGTCAGAAAGTCTAAACTAATTCGGCAATTGTCTCGTTTAATTTTTACGTAACATTTCGAGAGAAAAAATTTTATGCCACTAAAAAATCACTTGAAAATTTTGCTTTTAATTTGCTTTTCGCAACTCTTACTTTCTTGCACCAGCGAAAACGCGCAAACCGTAAATAAAAACGAGGCAAACAAACCGAAAATCGTTGCCGACAGTTTTGCGTATCCGGTTGGCAAAACCGAATATGTAACGCAGGCAAGAGACAAAAAAGACGATTGGTATAACGCGCAGGATTTCGGCGAAAACAATCATCTCGGCGAAGATTGGAACAAAAATTCAGGCGGAAATACCGATTGCGGCGAACCCGTTTATGCGGCGGCAAACGGCACGATAACTTACGCAAAGGATGCCGGATTCGGTTGGGGAAACGTCGTCATTATCGAACACAATTTGCCCGACGGCAAAAAAGTCCAGACTCTTTACGGGCATCTCGACAAAATCTTAAAATCAAGCGGCGAAGTCAAAAAACGCGAACAAATCGGCACGATCGGCAATGCGAGCGGCAGATATTTATGTCATCTGCATTTCGAACTGCGCGAAGAAAGCTGTCTTTCGTGGGATCAAGTTTATATCGGCTACAGCCCGATAAACAACGGCTGGCTCGATCCTTCGGATTTTATTGATCGGAATCGTTAGTTTTTCTGAAACTTACTAATTCACTTTACGCAATTTTTGAAAATTTAGCCCGCGTAGCGGGTGAAAGCGTGTAGCCCGTAGCGTGAGCTACGGGATCAAGTGTTAAAATCGTCAAAGCCCGTATAAACGGGCGACAGATTAAAATCCAACAGAAAAATCTGTCGCTATCTACGATAGCTTTGAATCCAATTATTCAAATTCCCACAGCTTGCGCTGTGGGCTACACGCTGTTGCCATCTCCGATGGCTAAATTCTTTTACTGCGTAAGATGAGTTACTAAATTCTTTTTAATTCCCTAACTTCCTTTTTGTTAAAAAGATATTAAATTTTATTTGTGTTTTCTCTAAAGTTCTTCCCCGCATTGAGAACATTGTTTTTCGGCTGAAAATATTTTCTTGTTATAAATAGTACTTCCGCAATTATCGCAAAAATTGACTTTTTTGATATTAAGAAAAGCTATAAAAGCCATCCATGGAACCATTAATAGAAAAAACCAATGTAGATTAAAATCAGACACAAACCACATAAATAAAATGAGAATAATATAAGTGGAAATAATAGAAACCGGGAAAAGTTTCCTCTTTAACGGTGCATTTTTATTTAATCGAAAAAATAAGTACTCACCAATTCCGAGTAAAAACCAAAATATGAAAAATTCTAAAACGTATTTCTCTTTCATTTACCTTTGCCTTAAAATCTCATCCATTACTTCGGTAAATTCCCAAAAACCTTTTTTCCCCGCAATCCATTCCGCCGCTAAAATTGCGCCCGAAGCAAAGCCTTCGCGTGAACG
Source organism: uncultured Blastocatellaceae bacterium (assembly GCA_964444245.1). Lineage (GTDB taxonomy): Bacteria > Acidobacteriota > Blastocatellia > Pyrinomonadales > Pyrinomonadaceae > JAHCHG01. The sequence continues at coordinate 6,942 of CAYUGW010000072.1, forward strand.
CGCAAAATGTTCCAGAACAATTTGATCGGCAACGCCGTCGAAACCGACGCGGTGCGTTCCGGGAATTCTGCCCGCGCGGGTCGAAGAAACCGAAAAATCTTTTTCGATATGTTTTGCGACTAAATCCTTTAATTTCAATGCCGTGCCAGACGGCGCGTCCAATTTGCGCGAATGATGCTGTTCTTCGATAAAGGCTTCGTAATCTGGAAATTTGCTGAAAAGTTCGGCAGCGAAATCCGCGATTTTATAAAACAAATTCACGCCGATCGAAAAATTTGCGCCGAAAACGAATGCGCCGTTTTTTTCAACCACAAGTTGTTTGATTTCTTCAAGCTGCGCGTTCCAGCCCGTCGTTCCTTCAACCAGCGGAACTCCTGCGAGCAGACACGCTTTGACATTTCGCCGAACGGCTTTCGCCACCGAAAAATCAATCGCCGCGTCCGCGCCTTTCAATTTTTCCGCTAACTTTTCTGCCGAAATTTCGGCGTCTTTTTCATCAATAATTACGGTAATTTCGTGATTTTTTTCTTCGGCTAAAGTCTCGATGAGCTTTCCCATCGCGCCGTAGCCGATCAGTGCAATTTTCATAAATTATTCCAAAACTATCCGAAATCCAAGTTTTTCGACCGCGTTATCATTCCAATCAAAACTTCTATACGTGCTTCGACAACGAAATGAATTCATCGCAAAGGAACCGCCCCGAGTCGAGCGGCGCGGTTGTTTTTCACTATTTTTCAAATTTGCCGAACCGTCTGCCGGAAAATCATTATAATCGCTTTTCCACACATCTTCGCACCATTCCCAAACATTTCCGACGACATCGAACAAACCCCAATTATTCGGCTTTTTTAAACCGACCGGATGAGTTTTTCCGTCGCTGTTGAGTTCAAACCAGGCATAATCCGATAAAAGCGTTTCGTCATCTCCGAAAAAGAAATCGCCGGTCGAACCGGCGCGGCAAAAATACTCCCATTCGGTTTCGCTCGGCAGGCGAATGAGTTTTGTAGAAATTTCTGAAAGTTTTCGGCAGAAGGTTTTGGCATCAAACCATGTAATATTTTCGACCGGTAAATTTTTTTCATAACGAAACTTTGAAGGATTTTCATTCATTACAATTTCAAATTGTTCCTGTGTGACAAGAAATTTTGAAACAAATAAACTGTTTGAAATTACGGCTTCGTGAACCGGAGTTTCGAGCGCAAAAGGCAACTCATTTTGTGAACCCATCTCGAATTTACCGGACGGAATCATCACAAATTGAATATTATTATTCCGAATATCCAAAGAAAATTCTTTCACTTTAATAATTTCTTCACCAAATTTTCATACAGCCCGACCGATTTTTCCAGATCTTTTTTCAAAACGAATTCGTGCGAAGTGTGCGCGTCGAGAATCGAACCCGCGCCTAAAAGAAGCGGCGTTCCCCAATTCGGCAGATGCGGAATATCGGTTGTAAAACGGACGACCTTTTGTTTAAATCCTTCTACTTCGAGCATTTTCACCGGCAGACTGCACGACATTATTTCGATCTCGCCGCGATCTTTTACCGCTTTTTTTAAGACTTTCATCACGGGTTCGAGTTCGCTCACCATTCTGATATGAATTCCGGCTTCGGCATTCGGCGGGACGACGTTCGTGCCGATTCCGCCGGAAAGCAAACCGATATTGAGCGTTGTTTTGCCGAAAAATTCGTCATAAGGCAATTTCAATTTTTGAATGTCCTGCAAAATATCGAGAAGTTTTATAATCGCCGAATCGCCCTGTTCGGGATAAGCGGAATGCGCGGCTTTTCCTTTGGTTTTAATGTAAAGCCGCAGCGAACCTTTTGAACCGATTGCCAGATCGTTGTCGGTCGGTTCGCCGTTGATCAAATATTTGCATTTTTCCGCAATCGGATGCAGATTTGCGGTGCGCGCGCCCGAACTTCCCTGCTCTTCGTCAACCGTGTAAAGAAAACCGAGATTTTTAATTCCCTGTTTTCGAAGTTTTTCCGCCGCCGTAATTTGCGCCGCAATGATGCCTTTGGCATCGCACGCGCCGCGCCCGAAAATCTTATCATCGGCTTCGGTCGGCGGAATAAACGGCGGAACCGTGTCGAGATGCGTCGAAAGAAAAACGTCCGGTTTATCATTCAAATAAGCAATCACATTATTTTGATTTTCCGAAACCGGTTGGAGTTCGACCTTCCAGCCCAAATCCGTCAGATAATCGCGCAGGAAAAAACCGATTGCCTGTTCATCACCTGAAATCGAGGGAATATTCATCAAATATTTTGTTAATTCAAAAAGATTCATAACAATTTTTCAACTATAAATCAAAAACCACTACCCATTCTGATTTAGCTATTTTATACTCTTTTTTGCCAAGTAAGTAATTAAAGACATTTCGCATATGAGATGCGCCATACAAAATGCCTATTGTTTTTTTGTCTGTTCCGCTATTTGAAAGAACTTTTTCGATATGATCTATCAAGATTTTGTCGCGTTTATCAATTAAAATTTCATCCATTTTTTCAATATCTTCATCCGTATCGAGAATTTCATCGGAATTTGGCAAATCTTCAAAGGCAATGTTTTTCGCAATTATTTCTCTTGTGCCGAAAATAAAAAGATAAATGACATAAACCGGAACAATGATAAAAAAAGTCATCCTAAAAAAAATTGAAAGAGTTGACCAATTTTCATCAAAATTCTTTTCTTTCATATCGGAATTAATAATTTTATCCTTAAAACTTGAAATCTTTATCCCTTCTTTTTGAGTAATCAAATCCATCCGCTTAATTCCTTTTACAGCCCGATAAGCAAGCGTTAGAATGTTTGCTTTTTTTGAATCAACTCCTTCTGCAAGAATCAAATCACATTCTGAAAGCCTTTTGCTAATTTGCGAATAAAATTCCTTTGAACCAATATGAACCATCGGGAAAATTAAAAATTCTGTTTTGCTATCTTCATTTTTCAAAAGATAAACAGCGGAACGAACATTAAAGGAGTTTTTTTCAATAAATTGCATTGCTTTCAGTTTTTTAACTTACAGGATGATTTTATTGTTTCACATTCCGCTTTAAAATTAATTTTGAGATTTGCGTTTTATTTATTATTAGTAAGCATTGTGCCTTCGCCTTCGTCTGTGAAAACTTCCGAAAGGAGCGCGTTTCGTTTTGAACCGCTGATGATGTGCGCTGATTTTACGCCGCGTTCTAAGATCGTGATCAGGCTTTGCAGTTTCGGAATCATTCCACCCGTTGCTTTTTGACTGGAAATCAATTCTTCGACTTCCGATACGGAAATTTGCGAAAGTTTTGTCGTTTTATCATTCGGGTCGAGATAAATGCCGTTGACATCCGACAATAAAATCAGCTTTTCAGCCTTTAACTGCGCGGCAATTTCCGAAGCGATGGTGTCGGCGTTGATATTGAAAACCGCGCCGTTTGCATCCGCGCCGAGCGATGAAACGACCGGCAGATAATCCGCGTCGAGCAAGAGTTTGAGCAAATCCGTGTTGATCTCTAAAATATCGCCGACATTGCCGAAATCAACGGTTTGCGTTTCGCCCGTTGCGCGATTGAGCATTTCTCGCGGCGGACGTTTTTCGGCGTTGATAATGTTTCCGTCAATTCCCGAAAGCCCGACCGCCTCGATTCCGCGACGGCGCAGCGCGGCTAAAATATCGGTGCTGATCTTTCCCGCAAAGATCATTTTCGCAAGTTCGAGCGTATCGTCATCGGTTACGCGCCGACCTTCGATCACGGTTTGCGCCACGCCGAGTTTTTGTGCCAGTTCCGAAAGCTGTTTTCCGCCGCCGTGGATGACGCAGATTTTTATTCCGACCTGATGAAGCAAAGCCAATTCTTCCGCCAGAGATGCCAGATTTTCTTTATCTTCGGTAACTTTGCCGGAAAATTTCACGACAAAGGTTTTACCTTTGAATTTTTGTATATACGGCAGAGCCTCGCGCAGCAGATTTAATCTATTTTCGTTCATCTAATTAATTTTGCCTTAATCACCTTTACAAATTTCGAGCAGGAATTTTCGCTCATCAGGGAAAATCTCCAAATTTTTCAACCACATTTTTTATACTGCCAGTTTTGCCATAATCGCTTTTTGAACATACAGGCGATTTTCGGCTTCGTCCAAAACGACCGAATACGGCGAATCAATCACCGAATCCGTTACAATCACATTTCGGCGAACAGGCAGACAGTGCATAAAAACCGCTTTGTCTGTCCGCGCCATTTTCGGTTCATCAACAATCCAATCTTTTCTTAGATCAGCGCGAAATTCAATATCTTTTTGCAAATCGCCGTAAAAATTTTTGCTTCCCCAACTCTTCGCATAAACGACTTCTATATCTTCAAACGCCGTATTTACATCGTTTACGATTTCCAGACTGCCGCCGTTTGCTTTTGTTTGAGTTTCGATTTCCTTCAAAAGTTCGTCGTCTAATTCGTAGCCTTTCGGGTGCGCGAT